>JANWJC010000115.1 GCA_025449595.1 Acidobacteriota bacterium
CTCGTACGTCACTGAGGTCTGCCACTGCCCCACCGGAGTCGACCCGCGACGGGGGTCGGGCGGCGGCTGTGAGGGCCGCATCGAGCTCGCGGTCCGGCAGCGGCTCGTCGCACAGGGCGGCCACCAGTCCGGACAGGGTGTGGAACCCCGCGACGTCGATGCCGGGGACCAGCTCGGCCTCGGCAAGGTTCGCTGCCGGGACGATGAGCCGGCGTGCACCAGCGGCCCGGGCCGCCAGCGCCGCCACCAGTGCGCCGCGGACCGCACGGAGCCGGCCGTCCAGACCGAGCTCGGCCACGCACACCAGCTCCGCCAGCGCCTCGCGCGGCAGCGACCCCTGGGTCGCCAGGACCGCGAGAGCGACCGGCAGGTCCAGGGTGGGACCCCGCTTGGGCAGCCACGCCGGCGACAGTCCGATCGTGATCTTCATAGCGGGCCAGTGCAGCCCGCTGTTGAGCAGCGCGGACCGCGCCCGGTCCCGCGCCTCCCCCACGCCCTTGTCGGCAAGTCCCACGACCGTGAACCCCACGACGCCCTGCGAGACGTCGGCCTCGACCTCGACGACGTGACCGTCCACGCCCAGCAGGACTACCCCGCGGGTGCGGGCCAGTCCGACCACGCTCATGCGACGTCCCGCAGGTGCTCGAGGCTTATCTGTCCCGTCCGTGGGACCAGCACCGCAACGACATCCACGCGGATCGGTGCGTGCGCGTCGTGCTCGAGCAACCAGCGCAGGCCGAGCCGGTGCAAGCGCTGCACCTTGCGCCAGTCGACGGCTTCGAGGGGCGTGCCGTACGCAGTCGAGCTGCGCGTCTTGACCTCGCACACGACGAGAGTGTCGCCGTCGCGAGCCACCAGGTCGATCTCACCGAGCTCGCACCGCCAGTTGCTGTCCAGGATCGAGAACCCGGCATCGAGCAGTGCCCGAGCCGCGAGCTGTTCGCCGTAGCGGCCCAACGCGTCCTTCGCCCGCACCTCGCACCTCCCCTTGGGGACCCGTTCGGGGTCGCCACGGCACGAGAGTGACCGCGGGGTGGGACGCCGTGGCCAGCGGCGGCCGGTGGTCTGTGGACGAGGGCGTCGGGCGTCGTGCCCTGTGGACAGCCACGAGTGGTCAGCAAGGGTTCGGCCCGCCGGGTCGCCGGCTCAGGTTGCCAGTCGATGGGGTTGCATGCACTTCTCCTTGTTGATCATGGGGTTGAGTGCGGTTCCGAGCCCGAACCGCACCGAACCCATGATCTAGCCCGCTGACCCGCCCCTTCGGCACCTGGCGGCGCACGGTACTCATGATCAGTAGGCAATTCGTGAGGTCCGACACGGCCAAGCTGTGCCTCCCACGCACGCGGGCGGGGCAGCTACCTCACGAAACGCCTACTGATCATGGGATTGCCGCCGCCTACCCCTGCTGATCTGGGGATGCCGACGGATCTGGGCGCAAAAGCGCACTCAGCCCCATGATCGACCGAGAGAACCGCACTCAGGCCCATGATCAACGGGGAACGGCCAACTCCACGCCCTTGACGCCGCTGGAGCGGTCCGGACGGGAGGAGGCGATCGGGGACTCAGCTGTCGGAGGGGACCTGCAGGTCGGCGGGGGCGATCTCCTCCACGTTGACGTCCTTGAACGTGAGGACGTGCACGTTCTTCACCAGGCGAGCGGTGCGGTACATGTCCCAGACCCAGGCGTCGGCCATGCGTACCTCGAAGTACACGTCACCGCCGTCGGTGCCGCGGACCTGCACGTCGACCTCGTTGGTCAGGTAGAACCGGCGCTCGGTCTCCACGACGAAACGGAAGAGGCCAACGACATCGCGGTACTCGCGGTACAGATCGAGCTCGATCTCGGCCTCGTAGCGCTCAAGATCCTCGGCGCTCATGACGCGAACCTCCCCCCACCATCGCGGAACCCTGTCCGGTGCCCACCGCCTCATCCTGGCATCGCGTGAGGTCGACGGCCGAGCCCAGGTCGATCTCGTCCAGGGGGTCCTCGCCGTCCCACTTGTCGTCGGGCCCCGGCTGGTCCGGCCCGTCCTGGGGGCCGAACAGGTTCCAAGAGCGACGGTGCAGCTCGCAGGTGCCGTGCCGGTCCAGAGCGGCGCGGTGCTCGGGGCTGGCGTACCCCTTGTTGACCTCCCAGCCATAGACCGGGTGAACGCACGCGAGCTCGACCATCATGTCGTCCCGGGTGGTCTTGGCCAGCACGCTGGCTGCGGCCACAGACGCGCATGTCAGGTCGGCCTTGACCCGGGTGGTGACGACGGCGTCGAGGTCGTACGCCGAGACCGTGCCATCGAGCTCGAAGAGCGCCGGCGGCGGGCGCGAGAGCCAGTCGTACGAGCCGTCGAGCAGGACGTGGTCGGGTCGGTGCGGCAGCTGGGCCAGGGCCCGCTCCCCCGCGGTACGCAGCGCGCGCAGGATCCCGACCCGGTCGATCTCGTCGGCGCCGGCGTGCCCGACCGCCCACGCCGGGGCCCAGCGACGCAGCCGCGGCACCAGTGCGCGGCGGGCCTGCGCGGTCAGCAGCTTGGAGTCGCGCAGCCCGGTCGGGGCCGTTCGGACTGTCGCGTCGATGAGCACCACCCCCACCGAGACCGGACCGGCCAGCGACCCGCGCCCCACCTCGTCGACAGCGGCCAGCCAGCGCACGCCCGAGCGCAGCAGCTCGCGCTCGACCCGCAGCGACGGTGCCCGGCTCATGACCGGCCCCCGGCGGCACGGCCCCGGAGGCGAAGGTCGCAGCGACGGGCGCAGCCGCACCGCATGGTCAGTTCCACAGCTCGAACGGCTCGTCGATGGTGTCTCCGGCTAGCACGGGTGCCAGCAGCTCGGGCAGGCGGCCGGGGAAGAACCGCTCGCCTGCGGCGCCGGCGCGGCGTACCCGGTCAGGTGACCACCACACGTGCCCGACGTACTCGTTGAGCTCCTGCGGGGTGCGCCCGCCCGCCTCGGGCGCGGGAGCCGCAAGGTCCAGCCGTACCAGCACGACGTGCTCGTGCTGGAGGGTACGGACATGCCGGCGCAGGTACGTCGTGCTGCGCCGCCACCGGGTCGGCGCGACCTGGTCGACGGTGAGCTCGAACCCGGTCTCCTCAGCGATCTCGCGTACGGCGGTCTGCGCGATCGTCTCCCCCGGCTCCATCCCGCCGCCGGGCAGCTCCCACCACGTCCCGGTCTCGGGCATCGTCGGGTCGACGGTGGCGAACAGCAGCAGCCGGCCGGTCGGATCGAGCAGCACGACTCTCACACTGGTGCGTTCCACGTCGAAGTCGGGCCAGGTCGTCGGGGCCGCCGGATCGCCGCCGGGCTCGTCGTGGGGGTCGAGGGTGCGCCGCACAGTGCGAAGGCTAGCCCGCGCCCACACCGGTGCCGGGCAGGCCCGTCCCGCCGCTGCTCGCCGGCGCCGACGGTGCCGACGGTGCCGACGAGCCGGATGATGAGGATGCCGGGGGTGAGCCCGTGGCTGCCGGTACGGTCGCGAAGGCCGCCGGGGGTGACAAGCGGTTCCAGTCGCTGACGGGCCAGACCACCGCCATCACCGGACCCACGACGTCGGCCAGCGGAACCGTTCCGTTCATGACGTCGAGGTGGTAGCGGGAGTCCTCGGAGCGGGCCCGGTTGTCCCCGAGCACGAAGATGCGCCCGGCCGGGACCAGCACGTTGAAACGGACCTGGTCGGTGCCACCGGGCGCGAGGTACGGCTCGTCGAGGCTGACCCCGTTGACCTGGATGCGGCCCTGTACGTCGCAGCACACCACGTGGTCGCCGGGCAGGCCCACGACCCGCTTGACCAGGTCGTCACCCGCGTCGGTTGGCAGTAGGCCGACCCAGGTGAGCACCGATCGCAGCGCCGCCGAGGGCCCGCTGTCCGGCGTGGCCGGCGGGAGCCAACCGCCGGGGTCGGCGAACACGACCACGTCACCGCGCTTGATGTCCGCGCCGGTCAGCTTGGAGACCAGGATCCGGTCGTTGATCTGCAGCGTGGGCAGCATCGAGCCGCTCGGGACCCAGAACGCCTGGACCAGGAACGTACGCACCAGCACCGACAACAGCAACGCGACGACGAGCACGACCACGGTGTCCCACCAGGCCGAGCCCTTCTTCGCCCGGATCGACTTCGGCGCGGCGCCACCGGTGGGCGGCGGCCCGCCGCCCTCAGACTCGGTGCCCACGTCCGCGGACCTCATGGGCTCGCCAGGGCGGCGAGCCCGGGCTGGTCGAAGGTCGCCGGGATCTGCAGCAGCTGGCTGTCCGAGAGTGGCCAGATCACGGCGATGGCACGGCCGATCACCTTGTCGTCAGGGACGAATCCGCCGCCGGGGTCACCGAGATGGGACCGACTGTCGCTGCTGCCGGAGCGGTGGTCCCCCATGACCCACAGCTTGCCCGGCGGGACGACGACGTCGAACGGCTGGTCACTGGGGTTGTCCCCAGGGAACAGATAGCTGTGCTCGTCGAGCGGTACGCCGTTCACCGTGACGCGCCCCTTCGCGTCGCAGCACTTGACGTGATCACCAGCAACCCCAATCACCCTCTTGATGAAGTCGCTCTCGTTCGGCGGTGCGAAGCCGACGAGGGAGCCGAGCCAGGACGCTGCCTTGGCGATCGGGTTCGTCGGAGCCGTTATGGCGACCTCGGGTGCGAAGGAGTCGACACCGTTGAACACGACGATGTCGCCACGCTCGATCGGACGGGTGTGGAAAACGATCTTGTTCACCAGCACCCTGTCACCGATGTTCAGCGTGTCCTCCATCGATCCGCTGGGGATGAAGAACGGCTGTACCACGAACGTCTTGACCAGGAACGCGATCGCGAACGCGATGATCAGCAGCGCGGGCAATTCGACCCAGAAGGGCCAGGAATCCGTCGGCAGCCGGCGGTGGCCCCTGTGACGCTTCCCCGCTGACGGCGTCGGTTCGCCGATGGCATGGCGGGCGCCCCGGGTCGGTGCGCCGGCACGCGGGCCGGTCGCGGCGTGACGGGCGGCCGGGGCGGCTGCTGCGGCGACCGGGGCGAGCAGGTCAGCCCTCGCGGCATGGCGCGGCACGCTTGCCGGTGCCTCAGGCTGCGGGTCGGTCCGTACCGCCGGGTCGGTCCGTACCGCCGGGTCGGTACGGGGCTCGGGAGGTGCCTCAATAGTGACTGCGGTCGGCGCCGCCTGCGGTACGGCCGGACCTGGCAACGCCACGACAGGAGGTGGCAGCTCATGGCGCAGGTGCGGCGACGGTGGGCCCGGCATCGCTGCCAGCGAGGTTGCGGCCGTGGTGGAGATGCGCGGCGACGCCGAGGACGTCCGCTCGCTGCTCATGGTCCGACGAGGATAACCGCTGGTGAGGTCCGAGCCGGCGTGAGCCGGATCCGGGTCGACGCGCGAACTCAGCCCTTGGGCACGTTGTCGCGCTTCTCCTTGATCTTCGCCTTCTTGCCACGGAGCTCGCGCAGGTAGTACAGCTTGGCGCGTCGCACGTCGCCGCGGGTCACCAGCTCGATCTTGTCGATGATGGGGGTGTGGAGCGGGAACTTGCGCTCCACCCCGACGCCGAAGCTGACCTTGCGGACCGTGAAGGTCTCACCGACCCCGCCGCCCTGGCGCCCGATGACCACGCCCTGGAACACCTGGATGCGCGAGCGGGTGCCTTCGATGACCTTCACGTGCACCTTGACGGTGTCACCGGCCCGGAAGTCGGGGATGTCGCTCTTCAGCGAGGTCGCGTCGACGGCGTCGAGAGTGCGCATGAGTTTCTCCTCGTCGGTGCCTCAGGTCACCCACGGATGTCTGGTGGTGTGCGATGGGGGTATGACACCGGCCGGGGCCGATCTCGCGTGCCGCGCCCCCTGAGGCAGGAGCACACGCGCGTGCCGTACCCGGGTGAGTCTGCCATAGGTGTGCTCGTGAGTTGAATTTGATCAGTTCGGGCGGAGGTCGGGGCGGCGTTGTTGAGTGCGCTGCTGGGCTTGCTCATGGCGCCAGGCGGCGATCCGGGCGTGATCGCCGGAGCGCAGGACCTCCGGTACGTCCAGACCGCGCCAGGTCGGCGGCTTGGTGAAGGCCGGGCCCTCCAGCAGCTCGGCCATCGCCCCCGGCGCGAACGAGTCGTCAGCGGCGCTGTCGGCGTTGCCGATCACCCCCGGCAGCAGCCGGGTGACGGCCTCGACGATCACTAGGACGGCGACCTCTCCACCGGCGAGCACGTAGTCGCCGATGGAGATCTCCTGCACGGACGTACGGCTCCGGTAGTGCTCGATCACGCGGGCGTCGATGCCTTCGTAGCGCCCGCAGGCGAAGACCAGCCACGGTTGCGCGGCCAGCTCTGCCGCGACCGCCTGGGTGAAGGGCCGGCCGGCCGGGGTCGGCACGACGAGGGTCGGATGCTCCTCGGCTCCGGACAGGATCGCGTCGAGGGCCTCCCCCCACGGCTCGGGACGCATGACCATGCCCGGGCCGCCGCCGTAAGGAGTGTCGTCCACACTGCGGTGCCGGTCGTGGCTGTGCTCTC
>JANWJC010000116.1 GCA_025449595.1 Acidobacteriota bacterium
GCCAAGCTCGGCCCCGAGCACGACGCGGTGATAGGAACCGTCCGCAACGTCGGCTACCGCTTTGTCGTACCGCCCCGCGAGGACCAACCCACCGCCATCCCGGCCCACAGCTGACTGGGCTTCGCCCCAGCCCGACGACCGGGAACCGGCGGCCTCGAGGAAGCACTCAAACTCGTCAGCACCGCGGCCGCGGACGTCGACCTCGGACGGGACTATCGCATCAATTGAAAAGATGCGTGGTCTAGCGAACTTCACGCCCGGAAGGGTTCGCCGTTTTCCGGCTCAGGCCGTCTTTCCGGGGCGTCGGCTCTGCTTGTCGGTGACCATTCGTTCGATGCGGTCCAGTCGTTCTGTGATCTGGGCCAACTCGCTGGACGGTTCGCCCAAGGCGGCCTGCTCAAGGATCGAGCGAACGTAGCTGGTGTATCGGACGTGCTGCCCGCGAGCTTGCCGCTTCAGCTGGTCGATCACCTCTACCGGCAGGCGCAGGGATGTGGTCCTCATGGGCCGGGGGTCAACCCACTGGCCGTGCTCCATCTCCGAGCCGGTGTCGTGACTGTCGTAGTACTCGGCGAGCTGCTCGAGCTCGGCGGTGGGGCGGGGTAGGTGCTCGGTACGCTTGGTCATCTTCATCGTGCCTTCCTCCGGAAGGTCTTCTTCTCGGCGTCAGTCATGTCGCGGGCCGTCACGATGAACGCCTCTTCATCGTCCTGAGCGATCGCCACGACGAACAGGCAACGCCCCGCATGGGTTTGGCCATAGAACAAGATCGTGTCTGCACGACCGTGGGTGCGCCAGTACGGGCGTTCGAGGACGACCTCCCTGACTTCTTCCAAGGTGACCCCGTGAGCGGCGAGGTGGTCGGCGGACCAATCGCTGTCCCGGACGGCCCTGAACACACTAGCCAATGCAATGCAATGCAATCGCAATGCAAACGCAAGCGGCAGGCGGGCTCCCGTGAAGGCGACCCCAAGTTGTTCGGTTTGCATGAGGAGCCCCTCAAGCAACGACTCCCAGGCACTGCCCGTCAGCCGCCGCGACAGCGCGCGGTTAGGCTCCCGCCCGTGGCGACTGGCGCGGGGTACGAGCTCTCCGAGCACGATCGGCTCGACGACGCCACCCGCGCCGAGGTCGAGCAGCTCGCCGGGTCGGCGGCCGCGTACGACGGCGTCGACCCACTCGGGGAGCACACCCTGCTGGCCCTGACCGGCGATGGTGCCCGGCACCTGTTGGCCCGAGCAGACGGCACCCTCGTCGGATACGGCCAGCTCGACGGGGCCGGGTCCGTGGCCGAGCTGGTGGTCTCCCCCGAGTTCCGCGGTCGCGGCATCGGGCGGGCGTTGCTGGAGCACCTGCTGGAGCGCGCACCCGGGCTCGGGATCTGGGCGCACGGCGACCTGCCCGGGGCACGAGCGCTGGCCAGCAGTCTCGGGCTCGTACGCAGCCGGGGTCTACTGCAGATGCGCCGCTCGCTGGACGAGCCGCTGCCCGATGTCGATCTGCCCGCCGGCTTCGCGCTGCGTTCGTTCCTGCCGGGGCTCGACGAGCAGGAGTGGCTGTCCGTCAACGCCCGCGCGTTCACCGACCTGCCCGACCAGGGCGGCTGGACGACGTCGGACCTGCACCAGCGCATGGCCGCGCCGTGGTTCGACCCCGCCGGCTTCCTCATCGCCACCACCGCGATGGACCCGCCGCCGCAGGGCGAACGCATCGCCGGGTTCCACTGGACCAAGATCCACGACCGGGTGCGCAGCACCGGGCCCGATGCTCATGAGCACGAACGCATCGGCGAGGTCTACGTCGTGGGGATAGATCCGTCCCAGCAGGGCCACGGCCTGGGTCGCGCCCTGACGCTGGCAGGGCTGCACCGCCTGAAGGCAGCCGGCCTCTCGACGGTGATGCTGTACGTGGACGACGCGAACGCCGCAGCGGTCGGGCTCTACCGCGCGCTGGGCTTCGCGACCTGGCAGACGGACGTGGAGTACCGAAGGGGCTGATGGGCGGGCGCCATGCCCCCAGCTCACGGGTCTGGCATCGTTCCTGTCATGACGGTCCACGAGCAAGGCACCGAGGTCACGTTCACTCCCCCCGTGACCACCCCGCTCCCGATCGAGACGGACTCCGAGGAGTACGACGAACCGCTCCCCGCGGACCGGTTCCTGGACCGTGAGCTGTCATGGCTGGCCTTCAACCAGCGCGTCCTCGAGCTGACCGAGGACCCGGACCTGCCGCTGCTGGAGCGCGCCAGGTTCCTTGCGATCTTCGCCAGCAACCTTGACGAGTTCTTCATGGTGCGCGTGGCCGGCCTCAAGCGCCGGATGGCGACGGGCATCGCGGTGCGCGCGGCGAGCGGGCTCATGCCGCGCGAGGTGCTCGAGGGCATCTGGCGCCGCGGCCACGAGCTCATGCAGCGCCACGCCGACGTGTTCCACCACCAGGTACGTCCCGCGCTGCAGGAGCAGGGCATCGAGCTGCTGCGGTGGGAGTCCTGCTCGGAGGAGGAGCGGGTCCGGCTCTCATCCCTGTTCCGCGACAAGGTCTTCCCGGTCCTGACCCCGCTGGCCGTGGATCCGGCCCACCCGTTCCCGTACATCTCCGGGCTGTCGCTGAACCTCGCGGTGGTCGTACGCAACCCGACAACAGGCACCGAGCTGTTCGCGCGCGTGAAGGTGCCGCCCATACTGCAGCGGTTCGTCGACGTCGGGGAGCAGCGATTCGTCCCGCTGGAGGACGTCATCGCGGCGCACCTGGAAGAGCTGTTCCCGGGCATGGAAGTGTTGCAGCACCACACCTTCCGGGTCACCCGCAACGAGGACCTCGAGGTCGAGGAGGACGACGCGGAGAACCTGCTGCAGGCGCTGGAACGCGAGCTCATGCGTCGGAGGTTCGGTCCTCCGGTGCGACTGGAGGTCGAGCAGTCCATCGACCCGCACGTGCTGGAGCTGCTGGTCCGCGAGCTCGGGGTCCAGGAGGCGGAGGTGTTCGGGCTGCCCGGACCGCTGGACCTCACCGCGCTGTGGTCGTTCGTGGGCCTGGCCCGCGACGACCTGAAGGCCCCGGCGTTCCTCCCCCGCACGAACCGTGACCTCGCCGACGTCGAGACAGCGTCGCCGCCGGACGTGCTGGAGGCGATGCGCGACCACGACGTGCTGCTGCACCACCCGTACGACTCGTTCTCCACCAGCGTGCAGCGGTTCCTGGAACAGGCCGCCGCCGACCCGAAGGTGCTGGCGATCAAGCAGACCTTGTATCGCACCAGCGGTGACTCGCCGATCGTCGATGCGCTGATCGCCGCCGCCGACGCCGGCAAGCAGGTCCTGGCCATCGTGGAGATCAAGGCACGGTTCGACGAGCAGGCCAACATCGACTGGGCGCGGATGCTGGAGCAGGCGGGGTGCCACGTCGTGTACGGCCTGGTCGGCCTCAAGACGCACTGCAAGCTGTCCATGGTCGTACGCGACGATCCGGACAAGCTGCGCCGCTACGTACACATCGGGACCGGGAACTACCACCCCAAGACCGCGCGGCTGTATGAGGACTACGGCCTGCTCACCACCGATGCCGACGTCGGCGACGACGTGGCCCGGCTGTTCAACGTGTTGTCCGGGTATTCGATGGAGACGGAGTTCCAGCGGCTGCTGGTCGCCCCGCACTCCATCCGGTCCGGCCTGATCCAACGGATCGAGGCGGAGGTCGAGAACCACCGCGCCGGCCGGAACGCCCGCATCAGGATCAAGTGCAACTCCCTCGTGGACGAGGCGACGATCGACTCGCTGTACCGCGCCTCACAGGCGGGCGTCCCGGTCGACGTGTGGGTACGCGGCATCTGCGCGCTGCGCCCCGGCGTCCCCGGACTGTCGGAGAACATCCGGGTGCGCAGCATCCTCGGCCGGTTCCTCGAGCACTCCCGGGCCTTCGAGTTCGACCGCGACGGCGACCCCCAGATGTGGATCGGCTCGGCAGACCTCATGCACCGCAACCTCGATCGCCGCGTCGAGGTCCTGGTCCGGCTGCGGTCGGCGCACGCCCGGGTGATCGCGTCGTCGATCGACCTGGCGTTCGACCCCGGCACGTCGACCTGGCACCTGCTCGAGGACGGCAACTGGGAGCGCCACGACCGCGACGAGGACGGCCGTCCGCTGCTGGACCTGCAGGAGAGCGTCGTGGCTGCCAGCCGGGCGCCGGCGACGTGACCCGCACGCCGCACGACCTGATCCGGGCAGCCGGTGTGGTCCTGCGTGACGATACCGGACAGGTGGCCGTGGTCCACCGCGGCCGCCGGCAGGACTGGTCGCTGCCCAAGGGCAAGCTCGAGCACGGTGAGTCGCACTTGCTGGCAGCCGTGCGGGAGTGCCAGGAGGAGACCGGGTCACGGCCGGTCCTCGGTCCGCCGCTGGCCGCACGCTCGTACGAGGTCGACGGTGTCCCCAAGACGGTGCTGAGCTGGTCGGCCCGGGCGGTGTCCGGCGCGTTCGTGGTGAACGACGAGGTCGACGACTTGCGCTGGATCGACCCGGCCGACGCCGACGCGGTCCTGAGCTACCCCGAGGACGCCGCCCTGGTGAAGCAGGCCGTCGCGCTGCCGGCCACCGCACCGCTGCTGGTGCTACGACACGCCGAGGCCGTCAAGCGCGCGGCCTGGGCCGCGACCGGCGCCGTGGGCTCGGACCGCGACATGGCCCGCCCGCTCACCCCGACCGGGCTCGTGCAGTCCGACACCGTCGCCAAGGTGCTCGCGGCGTATGGCGTCCAACGCGTCCTGAGCTCGCCCGCGCGCCGCTGCCGACAGACCGTCGGGCCGTACGCCGCCCTGGGCGGGGTCGCCGTGGAGCAGGTCTATGAGCTGTCGGAGGAGGGCTGGGTTCACGACGCGGACGCGACAGCGTCGTTCGTGCGCGGTCTGCTTCCCGAGGTGTCCGTGCCAACCGCAATCTGCACCCATCGCCCGGTGATCCCGCTCGTGCTTAGGACAATCCTGGACTCGATCGATCCCCACGGTGCCGCCGAATCGGCCACGGAGATCGATCCCCGGCTGTCGCCGGCCGCCGCCCTCGTCCTGCATCTCACCGCCACCGGCGACTTGGTAGCCGTCGAGCACCACGAGGTCTAACGGCAACCGATTTCGGCGCGCCCCGCGCGCGCGACACCAACCGAGCCTACCTTGGTGCTCGCCTGAGAAGGCGAAAACCTCGTTGCCCGAGTGGCTTTCGGGCAGGTCCGCTGGCTGCCAAGTTCGAGGATGGGCTGTGGGACGTGAGCCGATGATGCGACTGAGCACGGCTGGGCTGATGCTCTGCGTGAGCAGGGTCGCGGGGTCGGTTCGTTCCAGCACCACCGCGGCCGCAGCACCGGGAACACTCTGCATCTATATCGAACATGGCACCTACACTACGCACCACCCCCGAAGACACGTCCGGCCAGGCGATGGCTACAAACTGTTTATCCACAAGCACTTTCTGGACTCGTGCAACAAGGGGACCTGGCCGCCCATAACCTCGTGGCCGATTGCAACCCCTGCTCACCGCGCGGATGGTCGGGCGCGCGACGGCGGTGGCCGTGGACTGGCGCGGGGGTCCCAGACCATCCATTTCGCCGCCAGGGCGGGTCTCGGTCTCAGCCGTCGTACGCGTGCTCCACGAGGTTTTGGGGACGCTCGTGATAGTCGGAGGCTTCGGCTACCCACCAGGCAGCCGTGGTGCGGAGCCCAGTGGGTGGATCGAGGGTGCCAGCAGCGATGCTCACCGATCCTGGTTCGGACTGAGCGCGCCAAAACAGCGTGGAGCCACATCGGCTGCAGAACCCGTACTCGACGGTCGGATCAGGTGAGTACCAGGTCAGGGTCCGCTCGGTGAGGAGAGTCAGACAGTCTCGCGGTGCGGCGGTCGCGGCCAGGTAGTGGCCGGTGATCCGCCGACACCGTCCGCAGTGGCAGTCGTAGACGTCTCTCAGCTCTGCGGTGACCGAGTAGCGCACGCCACCGCACTCGCACCTGCCGGTGGCTCCCACAAGGCAGACACTATCGCCGGAGGGCACAATCGCCGGGGCGCTCGCCCTCAGCGGGTGCGCCTCCGATGCATCCGCGACAGCAACCCGGGCCTGCACCATCACGGGCCAGGCCTGCCGGAGCTGGTGCGGCAGTCGCAGCCAGATGGCCGGCTTCGATTTCATGATCAGGAGGCCATTCGCGCAGTGCTGACCGGGTCGCGCCAGTCGGACCGTGCTCAGCTGCGCGTGGTGCCGGCCCGCGGACTGTCCGAAACCCCTCCCGATCATGAAGACTGGCCCGGGGAGGCTCCACAAGGCAGGCACTATCACCGGCGACGCGCACGGCGGCCGTCGTTCTGCACCTGACAGCCAGCGGCGCGCTGGTCGCGGTGGAGCGCCACGAGATCGACTCGCCCCACCGCTGACCGCCTGACGATCCGACAGCCCCCGTTCACCTCCCGTTCACTCGCCTCCCCCGAGCCGGTCATCGGGCCTCCCTAGCGTCGCAGCGACAACACGATCCGACGACTGGTGGAGAACCAGAGTGAAGCTCAATCGCGTCACCGCCCTGACGGCCCTGGCCGTCACCGGAGCGCTCGCCCTCAGCGGGTGCGCCTCCGATGCCTCCTCGACAGCGACCCAGACCAGCACCATCGCGGGCCAGGCCTGCCAGAGCGGGACGCTGAAGGCGTCCGGGTCCACCGCACAGGCCAACGCGATGGCGTCCTGGATCAAGAGCTACCAGAGCGCCTGCTCCAACGCGACCATCGACTACCAGGCCACCGGGTCCGGCGCCGGAGTCACCGACTTCATCAACAAGCAGACCGCTTTCGCCGGCTCCGACTCGGCTCTCTCAGGGACGGACAAGACCAACGCCGATGCCCGCTGCGCGACCGGACCGGCGATCGACATCCCCATGGTGGGAGGCGCGATCGCGGTGGCGTACAACGTCTCGGGCCTGACCAAGCTCGTGCTCACCCCGAAGCTGGTCGCGGAGATCTTCTCCGGCCAGATCACGAAGTGGAACGACCCGCAGATCGTGGCTGCCAACCCCGGAGCCACGCTGCCCAGCGCCACCATCGCGCAGCTCCACCGCAGTGAGGCATCCGGAACGACGGACAACTTCACGAAGTACCTGACCGCGACAGCGCCCACCGTCTGGACGTTCAAGGGCGGCAAGAGCTGGACCGCGCCGGGTGGCCAGGGTGCCAAGGGCAGCGACGGTGTCGGTGCCGCGCTGACGTCGACACCGAACTCCATCGGCTACATCGAGCTGTCGTTCGCGCTGACCAACAACCTGACCACCGCGTGGATCGACAACGGCGCGGGTGCCGTACAGGCCACGTCCGCCAATGCCGCGAAAACCATCAGCACCGCGACGATCAAGGGCACCGGAAACGACCTCGCGCTGAGCATCGACTACAAGACGGCCACGCCGGACGCCTACCCGGTGGTGCTGGTCACGTACGAGATCGCCTGCCAGTCCGGCAACGACTCGAGCACGCTGAGCCTGCTCAAGGGCTTCTTGACCTACACCTCCGGGGATTCCGGGCAGGCACAGCTCTCGACCAGCGGCTATGTCCCCATCAGCGGCGACCTGCTCACCAAGGTGCGCTCGGCCGTCTCCTCCCTGAGCTGACCGGGGCGACGCAGGAGTTAACGATGTCCATCCCGACGCTGGACCGCCCCCTCCACGAGGAGGCGGTCCAGCGCCCTGCGGGCGGGACCGGGGACAAGGTCTTCCGGAGCCTGACCCGGGGCGCCGGCATCCTGATCCTGGTGATCATGGCGCTGATCGCCATCTTCCTGTTCTGGAAGGCGATCCCGGCGTTCCAAGCGAACACGGCGAACTTCTTCACCACGACGGCGTGGTTCCCCGATCAGACGCCCCCGGTCTTCGGGATCGCGGCGCTCGCGTTCGGCACGATCGCCACGGCAGTGATCGCGATGGTCCTGGCCGTTCCGGTGGGCATCGGCATCGCGCTGTTCATCACGGTCTACGCACACGCCCGGATCGCTTCCGCGCTGGGCTTCGTCACCGACCTGCTCGCGGCGGTGCCGAGCATCATCTTCGGCCTCTGGGGCCTGGAGGTGCTCATGGGCCACATGCAGGGACTCATGCAGTGGCTCAATGACTATCTCGGGTTCATCCCCATCTTCAAGAACACCCAGGACCTCTACACCCGATCGATCATGATCGCGGCGGTCGTGCTCGCCATCATGATCCTTCCAACCATTTCCAGCCTGACCCGCGAGGTCTTCCTGCAGGTCCCACGGGATCATATCGAGGCGGCGTGGGCTCTGGGCGCGACCCGCTGGGAGATGGTGCGCCTTGCTGTCCTTCCGTACGGCCGACCCGGGATGATCAGCGCCTCGATGCTCGGACTCGGACGAGCCCTCGGGGAGACCATCGCGGTCGCGCTGGTGCTGTCCGCCTCGTTCGACATCAACTGGCACCTCACCGAGCCGGGCGGAAACACGTTCGCTGCCAACATCGCGCTGCAGTTCAACGAGGCCGGGCCCATCGGCCTGTCGGCGCTCATCGCCAGCGGGCTGGTGCTGTTCGTGATCACGTTGGCCGTGAACATGGCCGCCCGCCTCATCATCGCCGGCCGGTCCGAGTTCCGGGGGACCGAGTGATGAGCACGGACCAGCAGAGCGCGGACGACCTCGCACTCGTCGCCGGGTTCACGTCCCTGCGCGGGCGCCGGCTGCCGCGCTGGGCGGTCCCGGTCACGGCGCTGGCATCGATCGCGCTTGCGCTGCTGCTGAACCTCACGACGTCGGTGGCCGGGGTCGCGGGCACCGCAGTCGTCGCAGTCATCGCCTATCTGGCCCTGCAGACCGGGTGGAGCTTCGCCGTCGAAGGCCGCCGGCACTCGGTGGACCGGCTCGCCACGACGATCGTCTACGCCACGTTCCTGGTCGCACTGGTCCCGCTGCTGTCCCTCCTGTGGACCGTGGTGCGCAAGGGCATCGAGGTCCTCTCGTGGGCCTTCCTGACCACGTCGAACCGCAACGTGCTACCGACCGATCCGGGCGGCGGGATCTACCACGCACTGATCGGCACTATCCAGCAGGTCGGGATCGCGACCCTGATCGGTGTCCCGCTCGGCGTGCTCACCGCGCTGTACCTCGTGGAGTACGGGCGCGGCGCCGGCGGTTCGGCCGTACTGTCCAACGCCATCAGCTTCTTCGTCGACGTCATGACGGGTGTTCCGTCGGTTGTCGTCGGACTCTTCGTCTACACGGCCCTGATCCTCACGTTCGGGATGGACCGTTCCGGCCTGGCGGCTGCGATCGCGCTGATGATCCTGATGCTGCCGGTCGTCGTACGCTCCAGCGAGGAGATGCTGCGCCTTGTCCCGCGTGATCTGCGCGAGGCGTCGTACGCCCTCGGAGTCCCCAAGTGGCGCACGATCTTGCGGGTCGTGCTGCCCACCGCGCTGCCCGGCATCATCACCGGGGCGATGCTGGCCATCGCGCGAATCGCCGGTGAGACCGCGCCGCTGCTGCTGACGACGTTCGTGTCGCAGTCCATCAACAACGACCCGTTCTCCGGCCCGCAGTCCTCCCTGCCGCTCTACATCTGGGACCAGATCGCCCGCGGGACGCCGGCGTCGACCGAGCGGGCCTGGGGCGGCGCGCTGGTGCTGATCGCACTGGTGATGGTCCTGTACCTGACCGCAAAGCTGCTGGCCCGAA
>JANWJC010000117.1 GCA_025449595.1 Acidobacteriota bacterium
CAGCACCTCCCCGGCGGCCGCTCCATGACGGAGTGCCCGGCGTAGACCGGGCTCTTCCAGACTCGCAACGTATCGGCTCCTTCGAGGCCTAGTGCCAGATCGGCACCATGCAACCCGCACCTGATCGGCACTTCGACGCTAACCGAGAACCAAACGAGTCGGCCTTCCAGCGAACGACTCCACGATCCAGTCGAAGGCAGTTGGTCCCTCACCAGCGGTCGCACGTGAAATGTCGGCGCGAACTCGCGCCCGATTACTGGGATGGCATCGTGCGAGCCGCAACTCCAGCTGCCGGACCGTTTCGGGGTAGCCGAGCGCCGCCCTAGACAGGGCTGAGTCTCGCCAGACGAATGCGCAACGGCCATCTTCTGGCGTTCCCATCCCCCCTGAGAGCGCGTCGTCGAGAGCGTCGAGGCCGCTCGCAAAGTAGCCACCAGTGCCATTGACGGCCTCGCCGATGACTGTCCAGAAGTCGTCCAAGGTGCGGACTCGGGATCCCTCGATGACAAATATCGGCTCTGAATCCACGCGCACATAATGCCGGATATGGGGCGGCTTCGTAGTACCCGCTCGGCCCGTAGCGCGAGGAACGGCACGAGTCGTTGCAGCGGCGCGCCTTCGTGTCGCTTGATCCGCCTGCTCCCTCGCCACGCTCGCAACCTCTCTGTACCCTCGACCCTGGCCGCCCGGCTACTGTCTCCCCCGACCGCGGTCGGGCGGTCCTGTCGTCGGCGGGGCGAGCGCTGGGCGCTCCGGTCTAAGTAGTGCGTTTGCCGAGTGTTTGCCACACTGCAACATCCGAGCCAGTGCCTGCGACCTGGACCTCCCCTACTGCCTCGCTGCGCTCGTCAGCGGGCCCAGCGCCGACCGGCGGGCCAGCACGGGTCGACGAGCAGCGCGAACATGGGAGCCCTGTCCCGTGGGCACCACAGCGCGAAAACCGCTGGCCTCACCAACATCATCGACAGCCACCCCGACGGCTCCGCCACCTACATCACCGTGCTCGGTCAACGGATCCACATACCGCCTCGCCCCGTTATGGAACCCCCCGGACCCGAACCGGTCGAAGGGGAACCGCCGACGACGGATCGTCCCGAATACGGGCTGCCACCCTTCTGAGCAGCGCCACCGACTCCGACCAGCGGCGAATCGGTCGCACCGCCGACGCACGGCAAGTGTCACAAGAGCCCCACAGCGCCCTCGTCGGCAGGTCCGCGCTGCACGATCCCTGAAGCCGCCAAGAACGATCGGTCAGGGCTGCTCGTAGGCCGAGGGGTCCTGGCAGGAGCAGACGAGGTTGCGGTCGCCGTACGCGCCGTCGACGCGACGTACCGGGGGCCAGAACTTGTTGTCGCGCAAGCCGGGCACGGGAAAGGCGGCGAGCTCACGGGAGTACGGCTTGTCCCACTCCCCCAGCAGGCTGGCCGCGGTGTGCGGCGCTCCGCGCAGCGGTGACTGCTCGATCGGCCAGTCACCGGAGGCGATCTTGTCGATCTCACCTCGGATCGCGATCATCGCGTCGCAGAACCTGTCGATCTCCTCGAGGTCCTCGCTCTCCGTGGGCTCGATCATGAGTGTCCCAGCGACCGGGAACGACATGGTGGGAGCGTGAAAACCGTAGTCGATCAAGCGCTTTGCGACATCGTCCACCGTCACCGCGGTGTCCTTCGTGATGGTTCGCAGGTCGACTATGCACTCGTGCGCGACGAGTCCACCGCTACCGGTGTAGAGGACCGGGTAGTGCTCGCGCAGCCGCGTCGCGATGTAGTTCGCGGACAGCACGGCCACCTTCGTCGCGTGGGTCAGCCCCTCGCCACCCATGAGCCGGATGTACGCCCACGGGATCGTCAGGATCCCGGCACTGCCCCACGGGGCGGCGCTGACCGGACCCACGCCTCCGTCCGCGTGCCCACGACCGAGCGGTCCGGCCTCGGGGCGCAGCGGGTGGCTCGGGAGAAACGGGGCCAGGTGCTCTCGTACGCCGATCGGCCCCACCCCGGGGCCACCGCCACCGTGCGGGATGCAGAAGGTCTTGTGCAGGTTCAGGTGTGACACGTCTGCGCCGAACCTGCCCGGCTGCGCCAGTCCGACCAGCGCGTTGAGGTTGGCCCCGTCGACGTAGACCTGGCCACCGGCGTCGTGAACCTGCGCGCACACCTGGGTGATCGTCTGCTCGTACACGCCGAAGGTGGAGGGGTACGTGATCATGAGTGCGGCAAGACGGTCGCGGTACTTCTCGAGCTTGTCCGAGAGGTCGTCGAGGTCGACTTCACCTGACTCGTTGCAGGACACCACGACTACGCGCATACCGGTGAGCACCGCGCTGGCCGCGTTGGTCCCGTGGGCACTGCTGGGAATGAGGACCACGTCGCGCTCGGCGTGACCCTGCGCCCGGTGGTACGCGCGGATGGCCAGCAGTCCCGCGAACTCGCCCTGACTGCCGGCGTTGGGCTGCAGGCTGACCGCGTCGTATCCGGTGATGGCCACGAGATAGCTCTCCAGCTCGCGTACCAGCTCGAGGTACCCGCTGGCCTGGTCCAACGGCGCGAACGGGTGGATGGAGGCCCACCCGGGCTCGGTCATCGGCTCCATCTCGGTGGCGGCGTTGAGCTTCATCGTGCACGAGCCCAGCGGGATCATCGCCCGGTCCAGCGCGATGTCCTTGTCCGACAGGCGCCTCACCCGGCGCAGCATCGCAGTCTCGCTGCGGTTCTCCCGGAAGCTGGGATGGGTGAGGAAGTTGCTGGTGCGCCGCAGCGCTTCCGGGATGCACTCCTGCCCACCGAGCAACAGCTGCTCCGTCGAGCGCGGGTGGCCCCCGATGACGGAGGCGACAGCGGCGAGGACGAGGTCGACGACCTCCTGTGTCGTCGTCTCGTCCAGGCTGACTGCCACGACGTGCGAATCGACCCGCCACAGGTTGATGCCACGGTCCAGCGCCGCAGCGACGATCTCGCCGGCGCGACCGCGCACCGAGAACCGCAACGTGTCGAAGTACGACTCGGGGCTGACTCGTACCCCGAGCTCGACCAGGCCGTCGGCAAGTGCCGTCGCCAGGCTGTGAACCCGGCGGGCGATGGCGGTCAGCCCGTCCGGGCCGTGGTACTCGGCGTAGAACGCGGCAGTGACAGCGAGCAGCACCTGCGCTGTGCAGATGTTGCTTGTCGCCTTCTCCCGCCGGATGTGCTGCTCGCGGGTCTGCAGCGCGAGCCGGTACGCGACCGCCCCATCGGCATCGACACTGATCCCGACCAGACGCCCCGGCAGCGAGCGCTCCAGGCCCTCACGCACCGACATGAACCCGGCATGCGGACCGCCGAACCCCAGCGGCACCCCGAAGCGCTGCGCCGAGCCCACGACGACGTCGGCGCCCCACTCCCCCGGCGGCACCAGCAGCGTCAGCGCCAGCAGGTCGGTCGTCACCGCGACCAGCGCGTCAGTCGCGTGGACCGCGGCGACCAGGTCGCGCAGGTCGCGTACCGATCCCGACGATCCCGGGTAGCTCAGCAGGATCCCGAACCCGAGGTCCGCCGGCAGCGGCGCCTCGACGTCCACGAGCACCAGCTCGATGCCCTGCGGCTCGGCCCGGGTCGCCAGGACCGCGAGCGTCTGCGGATGGGTGTCCGCGTCGACAAGGAACCGCGCGGAGTCCGACTTGCTCATCCGCCGGCACAGCGCCATGGCCTCCGCGGCCGCAGTGGCCTCGTCCAGCAGGCTGGCACCAGCGATCGGCAGCCCGGTCAGGTCGGTCACGACGGTCTGGAACCCCAGCAGTGCCTCGAGCCGGCCCTGGCTGATCTCGGGCTGGTAGGGGGTGTACGCGGTGTACCAGGCGGGGTTCTCCAGCACTCGGCGCCGGATGACTGCGGGGGTGTTGGTCCCGTAGTACCCCAGCCCGATCAGGGAGACGTGCATCTGGTTGCGGCTCGCTCGCCGAGCCAGTGCCGCGGTGACCTCCTGCTCCGAGCTGGCCGGTGGCAGCTCGAGCGCACGGGTAGATCTGATGGCCGCTGGGACGGCTCGGTCGACGAGCACGTCGAGGGACTCGACACCGACGACGACGAGCATGCGGGCCACGGCGCCGGAGTCGGGGCCGACGTGACGGTCCACGAAGGCGGCAGGGGCGGAGGATGTGGGAACAGGATGCTGAGTCACAGGTCGGATCGCTTCCAGACGGGATGAGACGAAGACCGCCGACCGATTCAGCGATCCTCCCCTTCTGTTCTCACGTGTTTCACGTACCTGAGAGCTTCACGCCGCGGGGGCGCTTGCACCGTCGGTGGAGGCTCCCGGCCAGGCCGGTCGCCCCGCTATCCAGAGGCGTCTGTCCCGCGCGGTCCTGAAGCCTGAGAGGTTGGCGGGGAGCTTGCTCCTTCGGCGCCTGTCGCTGGCTGCGGCAGGACTCTCCCGGGCGGGGTCGTCGACGCGCTCACGCTACCAGCGTGCGGCAACAGTGGCCTGTTAAGAACGATGCGGCGGCGGCGGACAGCCGGCCGGCAGGCTCAGCCGGTGCGGCGGGCCTGCCGACGCGCTGCGAGCTCGTCGCCCTCGACCTGGGCGCCGGCATCGCTTCGCTCGCTGGGCAGCGAGGCAAGGCTGCCTTCGACCTCACGCCAGACACGCCCGACGGCGATGCCGAAGACCCCTTGACCGCCCTGGACCAGGTCGATCACCTCGTCCTGGCTGCGGCACTCGTAGACGCTCGCGCCGTCACTCATCAGCGTGACCTGCGCCAGATCGTCGACGCCGCTCTCGCGCAGGTGCACGACCGCGGCACGGATGTTCTGCAGGGACACCCCGGTGTCCAGCAGTCGCTTGACGACCTTGAGCACGAGGATGTCGCGGAACCCGTACAACCGTTGCGTGCCTGAGCCGTGCGCACTGCGCACGGTCGGCTCGACGAGGCCGGTACGGGCCCAGTAGTCCAGCTGGCGGTAAGTGATGCCGGCGGCCCGGCACGCGATCGGGCCGCGGTACCCGGTGTCGTCAGGAAGGGCGCGGATGTCGTCCCCGAAGAGCAGGCCCTGCTCGCCCGCGCGACGCACGCTCTCGCTGCGGGTGCTTGGCTGCTCCCCGCGATCTGTGTCGTTGCTCGTCACTGCCGACCTCCTGGGGTTCGTCGATCGACCAGGCGATGGCGAAGGACACCGCGGGAGTTACATCATCGACGTTCGTCTTCCGGCACGCTAGGTCCGGTCCGGACCGGCGTCAATGACTCGGGGGCCGACACGCCGATGACCCTAAAGCCTCACTCTGGACTTGAGAGTAGTGGGTGGCTCAGGAGTTCGGCTGCTGCTCGTCGAAATCGTCCGGGGAGATCTGGTCGAGGAACTCCCGGAACTTCTCGACCTCGTCCTCCTGCTCGTCCGGGACCTCGATCCCGGCTTCCACGAGCACCTCGTCGGAGGCGTAGATCGTGGTTCCCGTGCGCAGCGCCAGGGCGATCGCGTCGGACGGTCGCGCACTGACCTCGACGCCGTCGTCGAAGACGAGCAGGGCGTAGAACACCCCGTCGGTGAGCTCGGTGATGCGCACCTGGCTCACGGTGCGACCCAGCGCGGTGAGGACGTCTCGGAACAGGTCATGTGTCAGCGGGCGGGCCGGTACCACCCCCTGCTGGGCGAAGGCGATCGCCGTGGCCTCCACCGCGCCGATCCAGATCGGCAGGTAGCGCTCGCCGTCGACCTCACGCAGCAGAACTATCGGTTGGTTGGAAGGCATCTCGACCCGGACCCCGACCACATCGACAGCACGCATGGCTACCAGCCTAGTCGCTGGCGCCCTCCGGGCAGCAGCAGCGAACCGGCCCGGTTCAGCGACCGAGCTCGCGCCCGAGCCCGGCGGTGACCAGCGAGCGGTGCAGTCGTACCGAGAGCGAAGCGAGCTCGCGGATGGCGTCGTCGGCGCGTTGTCGGGACTGTGGGTCGCGCTGGCGAAGCATCGGGGTCACGACCTGCTCGACGAGCCCGACCTCACGGTCGGCCGCCACCTTGAACTGGCGCAGGTGGCGTGGCTCGATGCCGAACGCGGCCATCCCCGCCACGGTTCGCGCGATCTCCAGGGCCGCGGCGTCGTAGTGCCGGACCGGCCCGCCGTACGGCAGCGGCGCCACGATCGCGAAGGACTCGAGCTGGTCCAGCACGGCCTCGGTGATGCCGGCCTCGGCCACCAGCTCCGGGCGGCTCAGGCGCACGTCGGCCGCCTTGGCCCGGAAGGAGTCCGAGGATGGCAGCGAGTCCACCGACGCCAGCGAGCGCGGCACCCTGCCCCCGGTCCCGGAGCTGGCGTTGGCCGGTTCCAGGCCCCGGTCGATCGCCTCGAGATGCTCCCGGATGACCTTCAGGGGCAGGTAATGGTCGCGCTGGCACGCCAGCACGTAGCGCAGCCGGTTCAGGTCGGCGGGAGCGAACTTGCGGTATCCGCTGGCCGTACGCTCCGGCTCGACCAGACCCTCTGTCTCCAGGAACCGGATCTTCGAGATCGTCACGTCCGGGAAGTCGGGGCGCAGCAGGGCCAGGACGCTGCCGATCCCGAGCAGTCCGTCAGTGGCGCCCGCGGCGCTCACGACCCGGCCTCCGCCGTCCTCGCGACGAGGAAGGCGAACCGGTACTTGCCGATCTGGACCTCGTCGCCGCCCTCGAGCGCCTGCGTCTCGATGCGCCGCCGGTTCACGTACGACCCGTTGAGGCTCCCGATGTCGGCCAGGACCCAGCCGCCGTTCTCGGGTCGGAACTCGGCATGTCGACGTGACACCGTGACGTCGTCCAGGAACAACGCTGCCTCCGGGGACCGACCGACAGTGGCGACCCCGCCGGCCGGATCGAGGCTGATCCGGGTCCCCTCGTTGGGACCTCGCAGCGCCAGCAGCACCGCGCCGCCGGCAGGCAGACCAGAGACCGAGCGCTCGTCGACGAGCGGCAGCGGTTTGGAGTCGCCCTCCGAGGCGACCCGGAGCCCGAGCACCCCGGTGAGCTCCTGGGCGCGTTCGTCGCCCCCTGGCACGTCCTGCGCCCCGATCCCGACCGGCGCTCCACAGCTCGGGCAGAACCTGGCCTCGTCGTCGGTCTCGTGACCGCACTGGGCACAGCGGATGCTCATTCGCGGCTGTCCTCCCTGTTCCGACCCAACATCTGCGCTCACGCGCGATTCACCACAACCTCGACAAGAGGTCGAGGGTAGGTCCGCCAGACTAGGCAGCAGGTCGATCCGGGGTCAACAGTCGAACGGTCCGTGCCCGCGATCACCGCGGGCGGGACGGTCAGCCCTCGAGGCCGGCCTGGTACGCGTTCGCGTCGAGCAGCCCGGCGAGGGCTGTCGGATCGGCCATCCGCACCTCGGCGATCCACCCGATCCCGTACGGGTCGGAGTTCAGCGTCTCCGGGCTCGTCTCGGCGGCGTCGTTGCGGGCCACGACGGTGCCGGTAACGGGTGCGTAGATGTCGCTGACGCTCTTGGTGGACTCCACCTCCCCGCAGGGCTCGTCGGCGGTCAGCTCGGCGCCGACCGCGGGCAGGGTCACGAACACGATGTCGCCCAGCGACTCCTGGGCGAACGCGGTGATGCCGAACCGGATCACACCATCACCGAGTTCCCGCACCCACTCGTGCTGTGCGGTGTAGGCGACGTCGTCGGGGAAGTTCTCGGTCATAGTTGCTCGCCTCGGGTGGCTGGTTGTGACTGGCACCGGAGCGTACTCACGGGGCTGCGCGATCGGCAACGACCCACCGGGCTCACGACCGGAGGCGCAGGATCCGGCGGGCCTGTTCGATGTAGAGCAGCCCTGCCCACCAGTACAGGCCCGTGCCCCAGAGCGCGAACGCCCAGCCGATGGCGTACGCGGCTTGTGCCGCTGTCCCGGTAAGGGCGGTGCCGTCCCCCAGCAGCAGAAGTGGGAACGCGAACAACAGGTTGAGGGTTGCGGCCTTGCCGAGGAAGTGCACCGGCAGGCCGGTGATGCCGCGGCGCTTGAGGGCCAGCAGGAACACCGACAGCACCACGTCCCGGCCGAGCAGCACGAGGACCAGCCATCCTGGCACGATGCCGCGGATCCACAGGCCCAGCAACGTGGCGGCGATGTAGAGGCGGTCGGCCACGGGATCCAGCAGCTGCCCCAGGCGGGTGATCTGACCGGTTCGCCGCGCGACGTAGCCGTCCAGCCAGTCGGTGGCCCCGGCGACCATGAGCAGCACGACGGCCCACAGGTCAGCCTGGGGCCCGAGCACCAACCAGAGGAAAAGCGGCACGCCGAGCAGCCGCGCGAACGAGATCAGGTTCGGTGTCGTGAGGATCCGGTCGGACTGGACTGCGGTCTGCTGGACCTCCATCCGGCGACCCTAACCGGGTGGCGAGGAATGCTGCGGTGCGTCGGGGACCACCACCGAAGGTCCGGCGCCGGTCGTGTCGGCGACCGGTGCGCGCTCCGTGGCGGACCCAGGTGCAGGTGCGGGTCCGGGATCCGGTGACGGTGCGGTCGACCCGGGCAGGTCGAACCCGGGCAGGACGGTGCTGGCCGGCACCCCCCCGCCCGGGGCCGCGTGCTTGGATCCAGCACCCACCGCGGGCGCACCGTCCCTCGCCGAACGCCCGCGAACCGCCAGCGCGATGGCGATCAGCAGGGCCACGGCACCGACCGCCATCAGGACCAGCGCGGTGGCCCAGGACCACCCGACCGTGAGAGTGAGGACGACGTCGGCCTTCACCCCGTTGCTGGGAGTCCGGTTCATCACCACCAAGCTGGCTTCGGACCCGCGCGCTGAGACGATCGACACCTTGGCGCCGGGCGCGCCGGCGCCTCTGTGCTGCCAGAACGTCTGGGCCTCCGGTGACTGCGGCAGATCACTGCCGGGTACGGACCGGATCTGCGCGGTCCCACCTGCCGGCAGGCTCGTGATCACGTCGTACGGCGCGCCGAGCAGGTACGTGTCGAGGTCGGACTGCGAAGCCGTGCCGACGAACAAGGCCTCGTGGCCGACGGGCGACACGTCGAGGGTCAGCTCGCCGATCCCGGACGGGATCGGCAGGCTGCTCGCGTCGACCTCGATGCCCTCCCCGAGGATCGCCGACCCCGGGCCGGAGATCCGGGTCGCCTTCGACTGCAGGTGGCCCTGCGGGCCGAACAGCAGCGCGAGGCCGGCCCCCGCCAGCAGCGCGAGGACCCCGACGATCCCCAGCACCGCGACCAGAGCGCTGCGTCCCGAGCTTCGTGTCATGCGCCAACCGTAACCGGCGCAACGCCGCGAGCCCGTCAGGCGCACCCGCGTGCCGGGATCCGCGAATCGCGACATCGTGTGCCTGCCGGCCCCTGCCCGGGGATGACAGACTGCGCAGCGTGACGGCGGAAGACCTGCCCTGGTTCAAACGAGCCGTGTTCTACGAGGTACTGATCCGGTCGTTCCAGGACTCCTCCGACGACGGGGTCGGTGACCTGCGAGGCCTGACCGCTCGGCTCGACTATCTGCAGTGGCTCGGCGTCGACTGCATCTGGCTGCCACCGTTCTTCCCGTCCCCGCTGCGCGACGGTGGCTACGACGTCGCGGACTACACCGAGGTTGCGGCCGACATCGGCACGCTCGTCGACTTCCGGGCGCTGCTCGAGGCCGTGCACGCCCGGGACATGCGGATCATCATCGACTTCGTGATGAACCACACGTCCGACCAGCACGAGTGGTTCCAGCAGTCGCGCACCGATCCGGACGGGCCGTACGGGGACTTCTACGTGTGGTCCGACACCGACGATCGGTACGCCGACGCGCGCATCATCTTCGTCGACACGGAGGCGTCCAACTGGACGTGGGACCCCGTGCGGCAGGCGTACTTCTGGCACCGCTTCTACAGCCACCAACCCGACCTCAACTTCGACAACGCCGCGGTCCGGGAGGCGGTGCTCGACGCCCTCACCTTCTGGCTGGAGCTCGGCGTCGACGGGTTCCGCCTCGATGCAGTGCCGTACCTGTTCGAGCGCGATGGCACCAACGGGGAGAACTTGCCCGAGACGCACCAGTTCCTGCGAGAGGTACGCCGCCACGTCGATGAGAGGTTCCCCGGCACGGTGCTGCTCGCCGAGGCCAACCAGTGGCCGGCCGACGTAGTCGACTACTTCGGTGATGCCTCGGTTGGCGGCGACGAGTGCCACATGTGCTTCCACTTCCCGGTGATGCCGCGCATCTTCATGGGGGTCAGGCGCGAGTCCCGCTACCCGATCTCGGAGATATTGGAGAGCACTCCGCGAATCCCGCCTAACTGCCAGTGGGGCATCTTCTTGCGCAACCACGACGAGCTGACGCTGGAGATGGTGACCGACGAGGATCGCGACTACATGTGGCTCGAGTACGCGACCGACCCTCGGATGAAGGCCAACATCGGGATCCGGCGCCGCTTGGCACCGTTGCTCGACAACGACATCAACCGGATCGAGCTGTTTACGGCCCTCCTGCTGAGCCTGCCGGGATCACCCGTCCTCTACTACGGCGACGAGATCGGCATGGGGGACAACATCTGGCTCGGTGACCGGGACGGCGTTCGCACGCCGATGCAGTGGACTCCGGACCGCAACGCCGGTTTCTCCCGGGCAACGCCGGGACGGCTGACGCTGCCGGTCATCATGGACCCGGTCTTCGGCTATCAGGCGGTGAACGTCGAGGCGCAGTCCGCGGATACCTCCTCCCTGCTGCACTGGACCCGCCGGATGATCCACATCCGAAAGCAGCACGCGGCCTTCGGTTTCGGCGACTTCCACGACCTCGGGGGGTCCAACCCGAGCGTCTTCTCCTTCCTGCGCGAGTTCGACGGAGACGTGGTGATGTGCGTGAACAACCTGTCCCGGTTCCCCCAACCGGTCGAGCTCGACCTGCACGGTTTCGAGGGCGTCCATCCCATCGAGACCCTCGGCGGTACCGAGTTCCCCGCTATCGGGCAGCTGCCGTACCTGCTGACCCTGTCCGGACATGGCTTCTACTGGTTCCGGCTCAACCGCAGTGACGAGGAAGGGGCCGGCGGATGAACGGAGTCGATTGGGCTCAGCTGACGGACTACCTGGTCAGGCAGCGCTGGTTCACGGGCCGTGCCAGCAACTCTGTCACAGCGGTCCGGGCCCTCGACTGGCTGCGCCCACCTGAGGGCGAGCTGGGCGTACGGATCGAGCTGGTGACGGTTTCCGACGGAGCTCGCGAGCAGATCTACAACGTGCCGTTGGTGTATCGGCGTACGCCCGGTCCACAGCTCGAGCACGCTCTGGTCGGTGTCGCACCCATGCCCGACGGCGAATGGCTCGTCTACGACGCCCTGCACGACCCCGAGGCCGTCCGCATTCTCATCGCTGGGTTCAGGCACGGAGATGTCACGACCGGGGAGGTCTCGTACGCCGTCGCACGGGAACCGGGCATCACGGACGATTCGACCACGGTGATGCTGTCGGCGGAGCAGAGCAACACGTCGATCATCGTCGACGACCAGATGATGCTGAAGTTCTTCCGTCGTGTCGCACCCGGGCGCAACCCGGATATCGAGGTTCTCGGCGCACTCTCCGCGGACTACGCAGACTCTGTCGCGACCCTGCTGGGCTGGATGAGCACCGTGCCCTTAGACGGGCTGGCGCCGTGCGACCTGGCGATCCTGCAGAACTTCTGGCGCACCGCGACCGACGGGTGGGAATCGGCCCGCATCAGCGTCCGGGACTTTCTCGCCGAGCCCGATCTGGTCCCTGACGAGGCCGGTGGCGACTTCGCCGGAGAGGCGGAGCGACTTGGCACCGCCACAGCCCGGGTCCACGCGGGCATGGCCGAGCTGCTCGCGACCGGTACGTGGGGGCCACCGGACCTGGCTCACCTCGCCGGTCGACTGCGGGCACGGCTGGCCACCGCGATCGAGCTGGTGCCACAGCTTGCTCCGCACCGAGAACTCGTCGAGGCCGCGTACGACCGCCTCGCCGCCCTGCGCGAGCCGGTGCCGGTGCAACGGGTGCACGGTGACCTCCACCTCGGACAGACGCTCCGCACGAGTGCCGGGTGGAAGATCATCGATTTCGAGGGTGAGCCGGCCAAGCCGTTATCGGAGCGGATAGGTCTGGACTCCCCCTGGCGCGACGTCGCCGGGATGCTCCGGTCCTTCGACTACGTCGCCTCGTCGGTGCTGTTCCAGGTCGAGGTGCCCGACGGCGAGGCTCGTGCGCACGAGTGGGTGCTTCACAACCGGGCGGCCTATCTTCGCGGTTACGGACAGGTGGCTCAGGGCGACAGCGAACAGCTGTTGCAGGCATATGAGTTCGACAAGGCGGTGTACGAGGTCGCCTACGAAGCTCAGCACCGACCGACGTGGCTGGACGTACCCCTTCGGGCCTTCACGCGCTGACCGGGTACGACCGGTCAGCGCTCACGGCGCTCGGAGACCGTCTCAACGGGGGCGTCGCGTCGCTGGCCCGCGGTGCTGCGGGCCCGCCGACCGGACATGGCGAGGAACCCTTCTGCCCGCAGGTAGGCCACCATCACACGCGCGAAGTCCCGGGTCGTGGGATACAGGACGAACCGCGGCTCCCAGACCGGGCGGAACTTGGAGTTGAAGCGATACAACGACTCGATCTGGGCCCAGCGCGACGCGAAGAGCAAGATCGCACGCCAGGCCCGCGACGGAACTGCGGCCCCGATGCGCTCACCGCGCTCGATCGAGCTGCGAAACACCGCGAAGTTCAGTGATACCCGCACGATGCCCATGTCCTGGGCCTCCTCGATGACCGTCACGATGAGCAGCTCGTTGATCCCGGGGTCCGCGTCCCGGGAGCGCCGCATGAGATCGAGCGAGAGTCCGTCGCTCCCCCACGGCACGAGGTGCAGGAAGCCTTGCAGCACGTCCTCCTGGTAGGCGGTCACGATCATGCAGTCACCGTCGTCGACTGCGCCCATCCGCCCGAGCGCCATCGAGTAGCCGCGCTCGGCTCCGCCCTCGCGCCATTGATCGGCGCAGCGACTCAGCAGCTGGCGCTCCTTCTCGGGCAGCTCACGGACCCGCCGGATCTGCACCGTGATGCCGGCTCTTCTGGTCCGGTTGACCATCTGGCGCACGTTGCGCATCGCACGACCGTCCAGAGAGAAGTCGCAGACATCGACTATCGCCTCGTCGCCGATCTCGAGCGCTTCCAGCCCGGCCTCCCGGCGCCACACCCGGGCCGCGAGCTCACTGCATCCCACGACGGCCGGGGCCCAGGCATGCTGCCTGGCTACTGCCACGAACTGCGCGATCGCGCCGGGCCATGCGTCCGGCACGCCGAGTGGATCACCGCTGGCGAGCATCACGCCGCTCACGACGCGGTATGCGATGCAGGACTTGCCGCTGGCGGACCAGATGACGCTCTTGTCCTGGCGTAACGCGAAGTAGCTCAACGAGTCCCCACTGCCGGCATCACGCAGCAGCAGGCGCATCCTGGCCTGGTCGTCGGCCGTCAGTCTCGGGAACGGTCGAGGAGACCGCAGCAGCAGGTACAGCAGAACCGCAACTATCGCCAGGCCGATACCGAGCAGGGCGAAATAGACGAGGTCGTCGTCACGACCGTCTCCGGCATCGACGGTCGTCTCTAGCCCGATGAATCCCCACCAGGTGTCCGCCAGCTTCGTCCCGAACGGCAGTGAAGCGAAGATGCCGCGCGCCCGGGTCTCGATGACCAGATAGCCGGCAGCCGTGCCGACTACGAACATGACGACGAAGACGCCGAAGACCCGCCAGGGGGTCCGGGGGTCGGCGACCGCGTAGAACTCCGCATGGAAGATGACCAGCCAGATCAGCAGCACGAGGCTGATGAGCAGCAGCCCGACGACACGGACGTGAAGCTGACTGTGGACCACGACCCGAAAGACGATCGAGAAGCTCAACAGCACGACGGCCAGGGTCCAGGCCCGCCTCTTGCGCCTGGCCAGCCCGTCGGACAAGAACATCAGGAGCACGCCCATGATCGCCGTCGCGACCACCTCGGCGTTGGACACCACGCCTGGCAGCACATCGAGGACTCGGGTCAGTCGCTGGTGCCAATAGGGCGAGACGATCGCGGTGACGTTCACCAGGCCCAGGACCAGACAGAGAGCCGATGCGGTACGAGGCACCCACGCCCGCTGCCACGAGACGTCAAGGCGCCTCGTCGATGGGCGATCCTCCCCTAGGTGGGCACCCTCGAACGAGCGCGGCGCCGCCGCAGGCTGGACCGGCCGCTCAACCATGCTCAGGGCCCTGGAGAGCGGCGCTGAGCCACTGGATGCCGTACGGGAACTCGGCCTTCCACACCCGGACATTGTGACCCCCGCTGGACAGGATGTGAACGTCCACAAGGGTCTCGGCCAGGAACGTGGCGACCCTGGGACCGTGGGGGAAGTCGCTGCACTCGGTGTCCAGCGGGGCTGCGACATTGATCGTCGGCACGCCCTGCTCCGTCCTCATCGTGCTCTCGACCCCACCACAGGACGAGCCGATCACCGCAGTAGTTCCGCGGCCGATGACCGTCCGGGCGAGCACTCGCGAGGTACGCCTTCAGGGCCTCGATCCGAACAGTTCGTCAGCTGAGTCGGGCTGCCGGGTCGCCGTGCGCGTCGGGCCAGTAGAGCGAGTCCGGCGTCGCCCGGCTCCCGAACACCGCGGTCCCCACCCGGATCATGGTCGCGCCCTCTGCCACGGCAAGCTCGAGGTCGCCGCTCATGCCCATCGAGAGCTCGCGCGCGTCGCCGGTGCCGGGCAGTTGCGCTGCGAGGATCGCGTCACGGGTCTCGCGCAACCGCCGATAGCTCGCGGCGACCGCCAACAGGTCGTCGGAGAACAGTCCGATAGTCATGAAGCCACGCAGATGCAGCGCTGGAAGCGTCCCGATGTGCTGCGCCAACGCCAACGCCTCCCCCGGCGCGCATCCGTACTTGGACTGCTCACCGGACGTGTTGACCTGGACGAAGACGTCGAACGGCGATCCCGACGTCGGAAGGCGCGCCAGGATCTGGTCAGCGAGCTCGACACTGTCCACGGACTGGATGCAGGTGGCGTGTCGGAGCACCTGGTTGATCTTGTTCTTCTGCAGGTGACCGATGAAGTGCGCCTCGTGCGGCACTCCGGCGAGATCGTCAGACTTCTCGACCAGCTCCTGCACCCTGTTCTCTCCGATGAGGCTGTAACCGGCTCGCAGCGCGATCAGGATCCGGTTCGCCGGGACGGTCTTCGTCGCGAGCAGCACGTCCACGTGCTGCTGGGCCCCCGCGGATGCTGCGGCATTCGAGATCCGTTGCCGCACCTGGACCAGACTCGCCAAGATCGCGGCGGCGCCGTCGTCGGGCAGCTGTTGCTCGACGCTCACAGGTCGGCTTCCTCCGGGGGTTCGGCCGCCACCTCGGCGATGGCGTCGGCGACCTGCCGGCACGACCACCGGAACAGCTCCGGTGGCATGGTCAGGGCCGGCTGCATCCGGTACAGCGGTTTGGTGTCCTCGCTGATCGCAAGTACCCCTCGGCGCAGGGCGGCCTGGTGCACTGCTGCCTGGAAGGCCGACGCCGGGCTGATCGTGGCTCGGTCCGTGACGAACTCCAGCGCGACCCACGCGCCGAGCGGCCGGACGTCACCGAGCTGCTCGAAGCTCTCCAGCAGCGGTACGAGCTCCTCACGCGCGATCGCGTCGAGGGCCGCGACGTTCTTCAGGACGTCCCCGCCCGCCAGCAGGTCCAGTCCGGCGAGGGCACCGGCACAGGCAGCAGGCTCCCACGCGTAGGTGCCACCCAGGTGGGTGTGCGAGTCGGCCAGGACCTCGTCGGTCGCCATGATCGCGGCGATGGCCTGGCCGCCTGCGGTCAGGCCCTTGCCCAGCAACAGGATGTCGGGCTCCAGGCCCCAGAGGTCGGCCGCGAACACGGTCCCGCACCGGCCGAGGCAGGTCTGGACCTCATCCAGGATCAGCAGCCAGCCGTACCGCCGGCACAGCGCCGTCAGACCTGCCCAGAACTGCGCGGAGGGCGCCAGGATGCCGGCCTCCCCCGCGACCGGCTCGATCAGGACGCCGGCGATCTGCGTCGGTTCCACCTGCAGCCGCAACAACCATTGCTCGATGAAGTCCAGGTACAGCGTGTCATCGAAGGGCCCGGCGCCACGGTGGAAAGGGGCGCGGAACGCATTGGGGTAGGGCGCGTAAACCAGACCTGGCACGTACTGGGCGTTTGCCGTGGTGCACGTCGAGACGTCGGTCGAGTTGGCGGCGGCCAGATAGGTCGACTCCCCGTGGTACTGACCGAGGAACGTCAAGATCATGGGCCGGCCGGTGGCCTCTCGCGCCAGCTTCACTGCGCCTTCCACGGCCTCGGTCCCGGTCACCGTGGGCGCCACCCGGGCGATGCGTCCGGGGGCCAGTGCCACGAGACGCTCGGCCAGCTCGATGACCGGCTCGGACTGGATGTAGTTGGAGATCTCCATGCCGTAGCGGTCCCAGGCGTCGTTGACGGCGCCGCGGACGAGCGGTGGATGCGAGCCGTACGGAGCGGCACCCCACGCACTGACGAGGTCGGCAAACGTGTTGCCGTCCACGTCCTCGATGACGTAGCCGGCGCGACGCGCCTCGACCAGCGGCACTCCCGACCAGTCACGGAGCGCTCCGTTGATCACCCGGTCCTTGCGTTCCAACAGCGCTCGGCTGCGCGGTCCCGGGAGCTCGGTCCGCACGCGCGGGCGCTGTTCGGCCACCAAGGCAGGAGGGTCTTTCAGCTCAGTCATGCGACGACCCTAGCCGGGGCGGTGATCACTCCCGGAAGCCCACATGACCAAGGTGGCACTACCCTCAGTAGTCGATCATTGACGGTATGTGATAACAGCCCTACGCTGACGACCGCACAGGCCACCACCTGTGCGCGTCTCGGGCTGGAAGAGGCGATTGCCATGCGCAGTCCCCATGTCAACATCCCCGTGTCGACGACTGCGGCGCTCAAGGCGTCCGAGGTCGCAGTCGAGCTGACCGACCCGACAATCCCCTCACCCTGGGGCTCGCTGCCGGTCCCCCCGGGGGTGTACGAGAAGTGGACGGCCCTCGGCAGCCAACGAACGGCGAACGGCACGGCGGTCCGTGACTTCCTCGGATTCGCCTTGCAGGTGGTTGCTTTCGCGTCGGGCCATGGCACCGCTGCCTACTTCGAACGGGGCATGATCGTCCTTCGCCCGGACGGTCGTGCGTTCGCGGTGTACGGGATGATCTACGCGCGGTACCGCGCGTTCGGCGACGTCGTACCGACCGGGTGGTCCCCCGGACTGCCGACGTCCGACGAGCAGGCCGTCACCGGTGGCCGGATGTCGAGCTTCGACGGCGCCGACATCTACTGGAGCAGCACGACCGGGGCCCATGAGGTTCACGGCGCGATCCGGGACCACGTCGCCGCGCTGGGCGGCTGCGGAGGCTGGCTCGGCTTCCCCCTGACCGACGAGACATCCGTCCGAAGCGGCTCGAACGAGATCGGGCGGATGAACAACTTCCAGAGCGCCTCGATCTACTGGAGCGGGACAACGGGAGCCTTCGAGGTGCATGGTGCCCTTCGCCAGGCGTGGCTGGAGCGCTTCGGAGGGCCTGCCGGCACCCTCGGCTGGCCGGTGTCCGACGAGACCGGGTCTCCGGCGGGGATCTACCGCTTCAACGACTTCCAGAACGGCTGCCTGACCTGGCGGGCCGTCGACGGCCTCATCCAGTGCTTCACCTCACTCGACGTCTACGTCGACCGGTTCTCGTCGCAGGGCGACCACACGGTTGGCGAGCACTTCGGCGCGTCCATCTGGCTCTTCGTCAACTCGTCGGTCACCGCGTCGACGGGTCAGGGCGCCAACCCCTCGTTCCCAGGGGGCGGCAACAACTACGGAGACCCGAACGCCTCCCCCCAGGCATCGATCCTGACGATCTCGCCGGTGCGCGGCGACCTCGTCATCAACGCCAGCTTCACCGGGTACGACCACTCCCCCGTCCAGGGCGACCAGAACCTCGGAACCGTGAGCGGCCAGTTCGCGATCGACGCGCTGTGGGGGCTGAACCAGCCGCAGGAGCACTGGGACCCGAGCAACAGCTTCTTCGTCGCGTACTCGGTACGCAACCAGTCCCCCACGGACCCGAATGACCCGCAGTTCCGGCAGGACCTCTTCTGGGCATTCGAGAACTTCGACACCGCGACGCTGAGCCGGGAGCAGTACGCACAGACCTTCGTGGACGTCGAGGTCGGGGAGTCCGGATTCCTGCACCCGTTCGACGAGCTCTTCTACGACCTGGTGTACGAAGGAATCGCCGCCGGTGGCAACTGCTTCGGCATGTGCCTCGAGGCCAACGACACCCTGGCACGGACCTCGCTCTACTCCGAGCCGCTCAGCGCGATCGGTCACGACGCGACGACAACAAACGAGATCAACGTGAAACACGGATACCAGCTCGGTGTCGACGTGGTGAACTACGTCGTCGGGAAGTTCGTCTCCGGCGCGACCCACAACCCGGTGCAAGCCTTCAATGAGAGCCGGGATCTGTTCAACTCCGGCAACTATCCCATCCTGTCGATCACGAGCGCCTATATCGGAGGCGACGGCCATGCGGTGCGGCCGTACGCCTGGGACCAGAGCAACCCGAACGACTGGACCATCAGTATCGCCAACCCGAACCGGCCACCTAGCCGCGGTGGGGACACCGACCCGCAGAACGTCATCCATGTCGACCCGAATGCGAACACGTTCACGTTCGCTTTCGACTCCGCCAACACGTGGACGGGCGGTACCTGGTCGGGCGGGCGGATGTACGTCTTGCCGTTCTCCGTCATGTGCTCCGAGCAGAACACGCCGTTCTGGGACGTCATGCTGGCGCTGCTCGGGGCCGCCCTCATCGTGCTGGGCGGGGACGGCACGACAACCCAGGTCACCGACGACCAGGGGCGGACGTTCTACTCCCCCGCGCTCACCGCGCCACCGACCTTGTGGAGCGACATCGCACCTGATGGACCGCGACGCATCCCCGGGATGGCACGAATTCCACTGCTGGCATCCACCCCGATCCGGCCCCCGGCGGTGTCCGTCGAGAAGGTCACCCCGGAGACCCTCGCTCCAGTCGCGGCCGCGCTGTCGACAGCGGCCGCGCAACCGGCACCGTCCGGCGCACCCGCCTCGGGCACTCCCGCGACGCGCTATGCCGGTCGCCTCGTGGATACGTCCTTCATCGCGAACCTGTTGCAGGCCGCCTCGGTCCCCGAGGTCTACCAGCTTCCTATCGGGCTACCTTTCGGCGCCACCCCGGCCCACGCCACGGTGTCCGTCACGACATCCGCGATCGCGGGCGCTGCCAACCGCGAAACCGTTGCGGCGGCGGTACAAAGCCCTGGTGCTCTCGTCGGTGGCGAACAGGGCGCGACGGCGACTCACGTCCTCTCCGCGGCGCCGAGCGCGAGGGAGGTCGCGACTCCCGGCCTGCGGGTCGTCGATGCGGCTCCCCCCGGCCAGCTCATCCATCACGTCTCCGGCAAGGCCACCGGCAGCTACCAGTGGGGGCTGCGCTCCCCAGCGGCGTCGGCGGTGGCCACCGTCCCCACTGCCGCCGGCGTCGTCGACCAGATCGGCATCGACCGGCCCGGTGCCCAGGACCAGGCGGTGACAGTGACGCTGGCCGACGGCGCGGCGGCCCGGGCCGTGACGCTGCACCTCGCGGCCACCACGATGAAGAGCGCCGCTGCGCCCAACATCTTCTCGCTGTCCAACCTCACCGTCATCCCGGGGCAGCCGTTCACCGCGGGGCTGAGCGCCGATGGCGAAGCGCTCGTCCTGCAGAACCCGGGCCCCGCCGTCACGTTCGCGCTCGACGTCCAGCAGGGCGGTCCGGCGGGCCTGGTCGCCTCTCGACCCCTGGTCACCGTGGCAGCCGGGCAGGTCGCCACCATACGGCCGACCAGCTGGACCCCGGTCCAGCCCGCGCAGGCCGCGCGGGCCCCGCTCACCATGCAGATCCAGCAGTCCCCCGGTGGCCCGGTGGAGCACCAGCTCGCCATCTGAGGTCCGACCCGTACCCGCGAACTCGACCCGGAAGTGAGGAGACGACGATGGCGGACGCAGACCTGGTGCTCGAAGGCGGTGGGGTCAAGGGCACCGGGCTGGTCGGGGCCATCACGGCGCTGGCCTCGGCGACCGACCCGTACACGTTCCACCGCGTGGCGGGCACGTCGGCCGGCGCCATCGTGGCGTCCATGCTCGCGGCCGGGTACGGCCCGGCTGAGCTGAACACGATCATGACCGACCTGGACTTCGCCCAGTTCGAGGACGAGAGCCCCCTGCTCAGGCACGCGGGCAAGATCGGTGAGGGCGTCGGCCTGGTCCTTCACGAGGGGATGTTCCTGGGCCAGTTCCTCCACGACTGGATCACCAAGGTCCTGGCAGCCAAGAACGTCCACACCTGGGCCGACCTTCACCAGGACGACCCGGGCAGTTCGCTGCCGGAGGAGCAGCGTTACAAGCTCGTCGTCATCGTCTCGGACATCTCGCGTGGACGCATGCTGCGCCTGCCCTGGGACTACCGGGCCGAGCTCGGCGTGGACCCCGACACCCAGTCGGTCGCGGATGCGGTGCGTTCCTCGGCCGGGATCCCGTTCTTCTTCCGCCCCTTCCACATGTCCGCCAACCCTGATGTCACGCAGGGGCACGGCGACATCCTGTGCACCGACGGCGGGATGCTGTCCAACTTTCCCGTGGACATCTTTGACCGCACCGACGGCCAGCCGTCGCGATGGCCGACGTTCGGGGTGAAGCTCTCCGCCCGACAGACGATCGCCCAAGCCGGCTGGGACCCGGACGCCAACTCGATCGACCTGGCCAAGTCGTTGCTGTCCACGATGCAGAACGCCCACGACCAGATGCATGTCGACCAGGACTCGGTGGCCGCCCGCACCGTCTTCGTCGACACGACCGGATACAACGCCACGGACTTCCATCTCACGAACCAGGACAAGATGACTCTGTACCAGAACGGCCTGCGTGCCGGGCAGAACTTCCTCACCAGGTGGAGCTGGGCCGACTGGCAGTCCGGCGAGTACACAACCTTGCGGTAGCCGGTACCGACACGGATCGGCACGGCTGGACGACCGGGGGCTCAGACGTCTGGAAAAGGTAAACACGAGACATCGACACCGACCCGGGCCACTAGGGTGTCGGCGTGGCGAAGCGGACGTGGCGTGAGCTCAGCCCCCGACAACGCAGCACCATCATCGTCGCTGGTGCAGCCGAGATCGTACTGACGACGATCGCACTGACCGACATCGCGCGCCGACCCCGCGCCGACGTCCGAGGCCCCAAGGCGCTGTGGATCCTCAGCTTCGCCGTACAACCCTTCGGAACCCTGGCGTACCTCACCTTCGGTCGCCGACCTGCCCGACCCGGGCCGCCGACAGGGACCGTCCTCACCGGCTGAGTTCACGCCCCTTGCGCGGCGGGTCGATGACCTGACTCCGCCCAGAAGGCCGTTCCCGAAAGGTTGCTTCCATGAACCTGCGACCCGTGGCGTTCCGGGGGTACCAGCGGTCCTGGCTGACGACGGATCTGATTGCGGGGGTGACCTTGGCGGCCGTCGCGATCCCGGAGACGATGGGGTACACCTCCATCGCCGAAACCCCGATCCAGACCGGGCTGTACACGATCCTGCTCCCGACGATCGTGTTCGCTCTCCTGGGATCGAGCCGGTTGCTGGTGGTAGGCGCGGACTCGGCCACAGCTGCGATCGTCGCTGCCGGCCTGGCGGGGCTGGCCGTGACCGGGCTCGACCCGTACTCGCCGACGTGGCTGGCGTACACCAGCGTCCTCGCGCTGATGTGTGGCGGGCTGCTGCTGATCGCGCGCCTGCTCAAGCTCGGCTTCATCGGTGACTTCCTCTCCGCATCGGTGCTGATCGGGTTCCTCACCGGTGTGGGGATCCAGGTCCTCAGCGGTCAGATCCCTGACCTGCTGGGCGTACCCAAGGGTTCGGGAAACTGGTTCCAGCAGCAGTGGTCCTGGATTCAGTCAGCCGTCCATGGGGAGATCAGCTGGGCCACGTTCGCTTTCGGATTCGGCACGATCGCGGTCATCGTGGGGGCCAAGCGTTTCGCCCGGCGGGTGCCGGGCGCGATCATTGCGGTCGTCCTGTCGATCGCCATCGCGGCCGCGACCGATGCCGGCGCCCACGGGGTGTCCCTCGTGGGTTCGGTCCCCTCCGGGCTGCCGAAGGTCGGCCTGCCACAGGGTTTCAGCATGGCGCAGTTCCTGCCCACGCTGGCGATAGCCATTTCGTGCTTCATCCTGATCATCGCCCAGAGTGCCGCGACCTCCAGGAGCTTCGCGATGAAGCACGGCGATCGAGTGGACGTCAACCGCGACATCCTGGGCCTTTCCGGTGCCAGTATCGCTGCCGGACTCAGCGGGACGTTCGTCGTCAACGGGAGTCCCACCAAGACCGAGATCCTCGACGAGCAGAAGGGGCGCACGCAGCTGGCCAACCTGGTCATGTCCGGTGTCGTCCTGCTGGTGCTGCTGTTCCTCACCGGGCTGCTGACCGACATGCCGCACGCGACCCTCGCCGGAATCGTCTTTCTCATCGGTCTCAGCCTCGTCGACATCAGCGGCCTGCGCCGGATCGCCTCACGACGAAGCAGTGAGGCCGCCATCGCGTGCGCCACAGCGGTCGTGGTGTTCGCCGTAGGGGTCGAGCAGGGCATCGTGCTCGCGATCCTGCTGTCGATCATCGAGCTGGTGCGCCGCCAGTACAAGCCGTCGGACTTCGTCGTGGGACAGTCCGCGGCAGGTAGCCCGGTGTACACATCGGCCGTACCGGGAACACAGAGCAGACCTGGACTCGTGATCTTCCGATACGACGCAGACCTCTTCTACGCGAACGCAGCAAGGTTCACCGACGACGTCGAGGCAATCGTCAGCACGGCACCGGATCCGGTCCGATGGCTGGTCCTGGACTGTTCGGCGATCGACGATGTCGACTACACCGCCGGACTCGCCCTGGCCGGGCTGATCGACTACGTGCATGCGAAGCACGCCCACTTCGGTATCGCGGCCGCCGACCCCGAGCTGTTGAGCACGCTGAAGAGGTACGGGGTCCTGGACAAGTTCGACGAGGACCGCGTCTTCGACACGATCCAGGACGCGTTCGCCGCGTACCAGAGCGACCCACCGGCCACCAAGGACGCCCCCACCCGCTGACCCGAGCACCTAGGGTGGGGGGTCTCTCGGGCCGGTCTTCGTCCGAGGTCGTAGCCGAACCCAAGGAGTCATCGTGGCCGACGAGGACGTCGCGGCGCTGAAGGCGCGGATCGAAGAGCTGGAGAATCAGAAGACCCGACGCCGGTTCGATGGGCGAGGTCTCACCGCGTGGGCCCTGCTCATCATCACAG
>JANWJC010000118.1 GCA_025449595.1 Acidobacteriota bacterium
GCCTCCTACCGCGCGCTGATGGACTCCGGCTTCTGGGAGCTGGACCTGCCGCCGCACCTCGGTGGCGCCGGTGCTCCGGCGTCGTTGCGCTGGGGCGTCAGCGAGCTGCTGCTCGGAGCGAACCCTGCCGCCTTCATGTTCATGTCCGGTGCCCGGTTCGCCTCGATCCTGGACTCGATCGGCAACAAGGACCAGCAGGGGATCGCCCGCCTGATGATCGACAAGCAGTGGGGCGCGACGATGGTGCTCACCGAGCCGGACGCCGGCTCCGACGTCGGCGCCGGGCGCGCCAAGGCGATCGCACAGCCGGACGGCTCCTGGCACATCGAGGGCGTGAAGCGGTTCATCACCTCCGCCGAGCACGACCTCTCCGAGAACATCATTCACCTCGTGCTCGCCCGCCCCGAAGGTGCAAGGCCCGGCACCAAGGGACTCTCGCTGTTCGTGGTGCCGAAGTTCCTGTTCGACCACAGCACCGGTGAGCTCGGGGAGCGCAACGGCGCGTACGTCACGAATGTCGAGCACAAGATGGGCCTGAAGGCCTCGACGACCTGCGAGCTCACGTTCGGTGCGGACACTCCCGCGGTCGGCTGGCTGGTCGGCGACGTGCACGACGGCATCGCGCAGATGTTCAAGGTGATCGAGTACGCCCGGATGATGGTTGGTACCAAGGCGATCGCCACGCTGTCGACCGGCTACCTCAATGCGCTCGACTACGCGAAGTCCCGGGTGCAAGGTGGCGACCTTGCCCAGTTCCAGGACAAGGCCGCGCCTCGCGTCACCATCACCCACCACCCCGACGTTCGCCGCTCACTGATGCTGCAGAAGGCGTACACCGAGGGGATGCGGGCGCTGGTGCACTACGCGGCGTGGTGGCAGGACCAGGTGGCACTGGCCGAGGCCGGCGACGCGAGCGTGGACGGCGCACTGGCCGAGCGGGTCAACGACCTGCTGCTCCCCCTGGTGAAGGGCCTGGGCTCGGAGCGGTCGTACGAGCAGCTCGCGCAGTCGCTGCAGACCCTGGGCGGCTCCGGCTACCTGCAGGACTACCCGATCGAGCAATACATCCGGGACGCCAAGATCGACACGTTGTACGAAGGCACCACCGCGATCCAGGGCCAGGACCTGTTCTTCCGCAAGATGGTGCGCGACCAGTTCGCGGCGCTGACGTCGGTGGCCTCCGAGATCAACGAGTTCGCCAAGGGCGACGCCGGCAACGGAGCGCTGGCCCGCGAGCGCGAGCTGCTGGGCCAGGCACTCGAGGACGTGCAGGGAATCGTCGCCGCGCTGGGTGGTTTCGCGATGACCGGCCGGACCGAACCCACCTCGCTGTACAAGGTCGGGCAGAACACCACGCGGCTGCTGCTCTCGCTCGGTGAGCTCATCATCGGGTGGCTGCTGCTGCGCCAGGCCGAGGTTGCGCTGACCGCGCTGCGCGGCGACGTCAGCGAACGCGACCGCGACTTCTACCAGGGCAAGGTCGCCGCGGCGACGTTCTTCGCCCGCCAGCGCTTCCCGCTGCTCACCGCCGAACGCGCCATCGCCGAGGCCACCGACAACGACCTCATGGACCTCCCAGAATCCGCCTACTGACGCACCCTCGGTCACCCCCCCTCACTGACGTGCGAGCGCGGGGTGACGGCGAGCGATCAGCGGTGCGTGCTGTGTCAGGGAACTGGGGCTGCAGGCAGTGTCAGCGTGAGGATCGCTCCTGGTTGGCCGTCGCCGGGGTCGCGGTTGTGAGCTGTGATGGTGCCCCCGTGGCGCGCCACGATGTCGCTGACCAGCGCCAGGCCCAGGCCGTACGAGCGACGCGTGTCGTCACCGCCGGGCGCCGACTCGTGCCGTTCGAAGAGACGCGGCAGCATCTGCGCCTCGATGCCGGGGCCGTCGTCGCTGACCTGCACGACGCAATGCGTCGCGGTCGACGACACGGACACGACGACCTCGCGGTGCGCGTGGCGGGCCGCGTTGTCCACGACAGCTGTGACCGCCCGCCGCAGGGCCGTCGGCGCACCCCTCACCCACACCGGGGCGGCGGCGCGGCGGCACAGGACGCTGACGTGCTCGCGTGACCCGGCCCGATCGAACGCGGCCACGACGTCGGCGGCGATCTGGTCCAGGTCCACCGGGACATCTGGCCCGAGCTCGCGCGGGTCCACCGCGATGAGCAGGTCCTCCAGCACCAGGGCGAGGTTGTCCGCGTCAGCGACAAGCCCATCGATCTCGCGGGCCACGCCCGCGGCGTCCATCCCACGTCGCAGGTCGCGTCGCACCAGCTGAGCCCGCGTGCTGAGCAGGGTCAACGGGGTGCGCAGCTCGTGACTGGCATCCGCGACGAATCGCCGTTGCAGCGCAACGGTTGCCGCCAGCGGCCGCATGGCTCGCCGGGCGAGCACCAGCCCCGACAGCACGGCCAGCACGAGCCCGAGCAGCCCGGCGACGAGCAGGGCTGAGACCAACCGGTCCCGCTCGGCGTGGTTGGCCGACAGGTCGAGCACGCCCTGCACCACCACCGAGTCACGCTGCTCGGTGAGTACGAGGTAGTCCTTGCCGCCGACGTTCGCACCACCGCTGATCGGTTGCCCGGTCCTGGCAACCTCGGTCATGGCGGCCGTGTCCGGCAGCCCCTTCGGCATGCCGGGACTGCTGACGACGCCCTCGACGGAACGCATGGACAGCCAGGTGCCGGCGGGCGGATCTCGCACGTCGTCGGCGCGTACGACCGCCTGCTGCAGCAGGTCGACCGAGCTCGCATGCTGGCTGCGCAGCACCACCACCAGAGCGGTCACCACCAGCACGACGACGACGACCGCGACGACGACGCCGCTCTGCACCCCCAGCAGCAGGGCGGACCTGCGCAGCTGGCGGGTCCCGGACGGCGGCAAGCCGGACCCGCTGCTCACAGCCGACCCAGCTGGTAGCCCAGGCCTCGCACGGTCCGCACGACGCCACGGCCGAGCTTGCGACGCAGGTAGTGCACGTAGGTGTCGACGACGACGTCGCTGTCGGCACCCTCGAACACCCAGCTCATCAGCTGCCCCCGGGTGAAGACCTGACCCGGACGCCCGGCCAATGTCGCGAGCAGCGTGCACTCCCGTTCGGAGAGCTGGATGGCGTCCGCTGCCGACCCCGGCGCCGCTCGCAGCACCTGACGGCTGTCCAGGTCCAGGCTGCCTCCCGGCAACAGGATCACCCGGGCCGTGTCCTGGTGCCGGCGCAGCAGCGCCCGGAGCCGGGCGAGCAGCTCGTCGATGTCGAAGGGCTTGGTCAGGTAGTCCTCCGCCCCGGCGTCGAGGCCTTCCACCCGGTCGGAGGGATTCCCCAGCGCTGACAGGACAAGTGCGGGCACCGTCACGCCACGGCTGCGCAGTCGGGCGAGCAGCTCGAGCCCGTCCATCCCCGGCAGTGTGCGGTCCAGCACCAACAGGTCGAACTCGTGGGTGAGGCCCAGGTGCAGTCCACGCTGCCCGTCCGGCGCCGGTTCGACCCGGTAGCCCTCGTCGACGAGCAGCCGCTGCAACATCTGGGCCAGCTCGGCATCATCCTCGACGAGCAGGATGCGCGCGGCGGCCGGCCCGGCGTCCTGCTGCATGCCCCGCATCCTCCCTGATCTGCCGGACGCAGATGCACCACCGGCGCGCAGGCCGCTCTCAGAATCCTCCAAGAGTGGTGACGCACAGTGGATGCAGTCTCGTCAGGAAGGGAGCACACGATGAGCAGAGCACGACGCGTCGCGGCTCGGGAGCTGGGCCAGCGCAGGGTGACCCGTACGACCGGGACGATCACGGCCGCAGGCACGGCGCTGGCCACGGTGTTCGGCATCGGCCTGCTCGCCGAGGCGCCGGCGCAGAGCGCGGTCGCCGCGACCAGCCCCGCCGCCTCGATCGTGTCGCCGAGCCCGACAGCCACGCCCAGCACGGGCGACGACGGCACGGGGGACGACGGCGCCACGGAGTCCGGCTCAGGCACCGCGCTGCAGACCCCGAAGGCGGCGCCCACCCACGCCGCCAAGTCGACAAGCTCCAACAGCTCCTCGCAGAGCCAGTCACAGTCGCAGTCCCAGAGCCAGTCGCAGTCCCAGAGCCAGTCGCAGAACACGCCGGTGACCACGACCGGCGGGTCGTGAGCGCGCTCACCGCGCCGGCCGTGGAGCTGGTCGTACCTGCTGGCGCTGCGTTCCCGGCGCTGGGTACGACGGCTCAGGTGCTTGTCACAGACGGCCGCGAGATCGGCGTCGCCACCGAGCTGCTCCGCACCTCGCTGGCCCAGATCGACAAGGCGTGCAGCAGGTTCCGGGACGACTCCGAGATCAGCGCCCTGCACCGCGCGGCGGGACGGGAGATGACGGTCAGTCCGCTGCTTGCTCAGGCTCTCGCGGTGTCGTTCCGGGCGGCTCTGCTGACCGACGGCCTGGTCGACCCCACCGTCGGGAATGCGTTGTGCCGGTTGGGTTATGACCGCGACTTCGCCGAGGTCGTACGCCGACCTGCGGCCCCGACGGGCACCGCGGGCGCAGCACCGGGCTGGTGGCGGGTCAGCCTGCGAGAACGGGACTGCAGCGTCCTGCTGCCGCGCGGGGTGAGCCTGGACCTGGGCTCGACCGCGAAGGCATTCGCCGCCGACCGGGCCGCCGCCGACATCGCCCGGACGCTCGCGTGCGGAGTCCTGGTGAACCTCGGGGGCGACATCGCAGTGGCCGGTGACCCGCCTCAGGGCGGCTGGCTCGTCCGCGTCTGCGAGGAGCACGACGCACCGCAGGACGCACCCGGACCCCTCATGTCGATCACGTCCGGGGGCGTGGCGACGTCGAGCATCGTGCGGCGCACCTGGCGCCAGGGTGACCGGGACGTGCACCACATCGTCGACCCGCGCACCGGCGACCTGCCCGAGCCCGTGTGGCGCACCGTCACCGTGGCTGCCGCGACCTGTGTCGACGCCAACACCGCGAGCACCGCGGCGGTGGTCCTGGCCGGCACCGCGCAGGCGTGGCTCGAGCAACGCGGGCTGCCGGCCCGGCTCGTCGGCATCGATGGCGACGTCACGACCGTCGCGGGCTGGCCGCCGGACTCCCAGGGCGAGCTCAGATGAGCCAGGCGCTGTGGTACGCCAGCCGAGCCACCGGCCTGGTCTCCCTCCTGCTGGTGACGGCCACAACGGTGCTCGGGCTGCTGGGTGCCAGCCGCGTCGCGACCGCCAGCTGGCCGCGCTTCGTGGTCGCAGGCCTGCACCGCAACCTCTCGCTGCTCACCGTGGCGTTCCTCGCCGTGCACATCTCGACGGCGGTCATCGACCCGTACGCGGGTATCAAGTGGCTCGACGCCGTTCTGCCGTTCACCTCGTCGTACCAACCGATATGGCTCGGTCTTGGTGCCGTGGCGCTGGACCTGATGATCGCGATCACCGTCACCAGTCTGCTTCGTACCCGAATGTCCCATCGCGCCTGGCGCATCGTGCACCTGACGTCGTACGCCCTCTGGCCGATCGTGGTGATCCACGGGCTCGGCAACGGGGGTACGGACAGACACCAGGCGTGGATCCTCGCGCTGTACGCGCTCTGCTTCCTGGCCGTCGCCGCCGCGGGCCTGCTCCGGCTGCGCGCCACCCATCCCGACACCGAGCTGCGCAACGTCAACGTGGCGAGGTGGCGATGAACCGGCCCGCCACGCCGACCGGCGACCACCGACTGCTCGCAGCCTGGTCCGACACCGGTCGGCCCGACTCGTACGACGCCCACCTCGCGCGTCACGGGAACCCGCCGAATGCGGACGGGCGCGCCTGGCGTGAGCGGCTCATCGCAGAGGTGACCCACAGCGGACTCGGCGGACGCGGCGGCGCCGGATTCCCCACCGGCCGCAAGCTCGCCGCTGTCGCGGCCGGCAGGGGCCGCAAGGTCGTCGTCGCGAACGGCTGTGAGTCCGACCCGGGAACTCACAAGGACCGCGTCCTGGCGCAGTACTCGCCTCATCTGATCCTCGATGGGGCTCTCATGGCTGCAGCGGCGCTGCACACCAACGACATCTTCCTCTGCGCGCACCGGGATGGCCCGACGTACCAGGCGCTCGGTCAGGCGCTCACGCAGCGACCGGACGCCGACCGTTTCAGCCTGGTGGACATACCCGCTCGCTTCGTCGCCAGCGAGGAGTCCTCGCTGGCCAACTTCCTCAGCGGTGGGGATGCCCGCCCGACCAGCAAGCCGCCGCGCGTCTTCGAAAGTGGGGTGGCGGGGCGTCCGACCCTCGTATCCAACATCGAGACGCTCGCGCACATCTCGCTGATCGCGCGCTACGGCGCCGAGTGGTTCCGGTCGTTGGGGACCGGCCCCTCTCCGGGAACCGCACTTGTGACAGTGGGCGGCGCCGTGCGGACCCCGGGTGTGCTTGAGGTGGCGTACGGAGCGGCGCTGCCCGATCTCGTGGCGTCCGTCGGTGGCGCGAGCGAACCGTTGCAAGCGCTGCTGATCGGCGGGTATTCCGGGTGCTGGGTCCCCGATTCGGTGGCGCGCACCCTGCACTTCTCCCACGAGGAGCTGCGTGCAGCCGGAACCACCGTCGGCGTCGGCTCGGTGCTCGCGCTGCCGGCCGGGGCGTGCGGCATCGCCGAGACCGCACGGATCCTGTCCTACCTCGCCGGTGAGTCGGCGTCGCAGTGCGGCCCGTGCATGTTCGGCCTGCCGGCGATCACCGCCGACTTCGCGGCAATGGCATCGGGCGCCGGTGCCAACGACCGGGCCCTCGCCGCTCGCCTGCAGGGCCGCCTGTCCGTGATCGCCGGCCGCGGCGCGTGCGGACATCCCGACGGTGCCGTCCGGCTCGCCGAGAGCGCCTTGCGTACGTTCGCCGTCGACGTCGACGCGCACCTGCACGGCCGTCCGTGCCGGGGGGCCGGGGCCCTGCCGTTCCTGCCGATCCCGCGTCGCGCGCTCTCGCTGGTCGGGTAGGGGAACGGCATGACTCGAGGACCCCGCTGGACGCTCAAGGTCGACCCGATCCGGTGCCAGGCGCACGGCCTGTGCGCGGAGCTGCTGCCTGAGGTCGTCGACCTCGACGAGTGGGGCTACCCCTTGCTGCCCGGTGAGGTACCGCCGTTGCTGCTGAGCGAGGCCCGGGCGGCCGCCGCGGGCTGCCCAACGCTCGCGCTGCGCCTGGTGCACACAGACTGAGGTGGACGGCAGGCATTTCGTTAGTTAGACTAACGACCATGCCATCCGAGGTCACAGCTCCTGATGTCACGCAAACCCGTCCGGCCAAAGCACACGGCACGGATATCTCCCACGACCTCCGGCTGGCAGTCATGCGGCTTGCCCGGCGACTGCGCCAGCAGCGCGCCGATCACCGGCTCAGCTTCGGGCAGATGTCGGTGCTGTCGACGCTGGACCGCCACGGCGCGATGACCGCGGGGGCGCTTGCCGCGTACGAGCAGGTCCAGCCGCCGTCGATGACCAAGACCGTGGGGTGCCTGCTCGAAGCGGGCCTGGTCACCCGGACCCCCTCGTCGGAGGACCGGCGCCAGGTCGTGCTGGACGTCACTCCGGCAGCTCGCAGCCTGCTCGATGAGGACCGGCGCCGCCGTGATGCCTGGTTGGCCAGCGTCCTGCGTGAGCTCGATGAGGCGCAACGCGCCGCGTTGACCCAGGCCCTGCCGGTCCTGGAGGTGCTCGCGGAGAAGTGACTCCGACCTTCCGAGCTCTCGGCGTACGCAACTACCGGCTCTACTTCTCCGGGCAGCTGCTGTCCAACACCGGCACCTGGATGCAACGGGTCGCGCAGGACTGGCTGGTGCTCCAGCTCACCGGTGGGTCCGGAGTCGCGCTGGGCATCACGACCGGGCTGCAGTTCCTGCCGTACCTGTTCTTCTCGCTGTGGGGCGGCACGCTCGCCGACAAGGTCTCGCGGCGCCGCCTGCTGATCATGACCCAGTCGGCGATGGGACTGCTCGCGATCGTGCTGGGCGCCGTCACCCTCACCGGCGACGTCACGGTCGGGCTGGTCTACGCGTTCGCGTTCTCCCTCGGCGTCGTCTCCTCGATCGACAACCCGTCACGGCAGGCGTTCGTGAGCGAGATGGTGACGCTGTCGGACCTGCCCAACGCCGTCGCCCTCAACAGCGCCTCGTTCAACCTCGGGCGCCTGGTCGGCCCGGCAGTCGCGGGCTTGCTCATCGCGCTGATCGGCACCGGATGGGTGTTCGTGCTCAACGGGTTGTCGTTCGGCGTCACGATCTCGGCGCTGCTGGCCATGCGCACTGCCGAGCTGGTCCCCCGGGTGACCCGAGAGGGCGCGGTACGGCTGTCCCAGGGCCTGCACTACGTCCGCCACCGCCGCGACCTGCTGCTGATCCTGGCCCTGGTCGGCTTCGTCGGCACCATCGGCTTCAACTTCCAGCTGACGCTGGCGCTCATGGCGCAGAAGCAGTTCGGCCTCGGCGCTGCCGCGTTCGGGCTGCTCTCGACGAGCCTGGCGATCGGCTCACTGTGCGGCTCGCTGCTGGCCGCGCGACGGATCGTCGTGCCGCTGAAGCTCGTCGTGGTGTCGGCCATCGCGTTCGCCGGCATGGAGATCCTCGTCGGGATGTCGCCGACGTACGCGCTCATGCTCGTGACGCTGCCGCTCGTCGGAGGGCTGGCGCTCACGTTCAGCAACTCCGCGCAGAGCTACCTGCAGCTGCGGGCAGAACCATGGGTTCGCGGTCGGGTGATGGGCCTCTACACCCTCGTGTTCATGGGGGGAACGCCCCTGGGGGCACCGCTGATCGGTTGGACTGCAGACCATTTCGGCCCGCGGTACGGGCTCATCGGTGGCGGCGTCGGGACCCTGCTGACCGTCGGGGTGTGCGTGGCCATCTACCTGCGCAGCGCTCGTGTGTCAGACGAGAAGCGCGACGCGCAGCACGCGATCGCCTGAC
>JANWJC010000119.1 GCA_025449595.1 Acidobacteriota bacterium
CGCTGGTAGTCGCCGACGTAGTCCCGGAACGACAGGGTCCGCTCGATGACCTGTTCGGGGCTGCCGACGGTCAGCGGGGTCTGCGCGGTGAACTCCTCCAGCGACGGCCCGTGACCGTAGACCGGGGCGTTGTCGAAGTAGGGGCGGAACTCCCGCACTGCGTCCTGGCTGTTGCGGCGCATGAACACCTGCCCGCCGAGCCCGACGATGGCCTGGTCCGCGCGGCCGTGACCGTAGTGCTCGAACCGGCGGCGGTACAGCGCGACCATCCGGGCGGTGTGCTCCCCCGGCCAGAAGATGTGGTTGGAGAAGAAGCCGTCGCCGTAGTACGCGGCCTGCTCGGCGATCTCCGGGCTTCGGATCGACCCGTGCCACACGAACGGCGCCACACCGTCCAACGGGCGCGGCGTGGAGGTGAAAGCCTGCAGCGGCGTACGGAACTTACCCTCCCAGTCGACGACGTCCTCGTGCCAGAGCCGCCGCAGCAACGCGTAGTTCTCGATCGCCAGCGGGATCCCGTCACGGATGTCCTTGCCGAACCACGGATAGACCGGGCCGGTGTTGCCACGGCCCAGCATGAGGTCCACGCGCCCGTCGGAGAGGTGCTGCAGCGTCGCGTAGTCCTCCGCGATGCGCACCGGGTCGGTCGTGGTGATCAGCGTGGTCGCCGTCGACAGGATCATGCGCTCGGTCTGCGCCGCGATGTACGCGAGCGTCGTGGTCGGCGCCGACGGCACGAACGGCGGATTGTGGTGCTCACCGGTCGCGAACACGTCCAGCCCGACCTGCTCGGCCTGCTTGGCGATCTCGACCATCGCCTTGATGCGCTCGTGCTCGGTCGGGGTCCGTCCGGTCGTCGGGTCGGTCGTGACGTCGCCGACGCTGAAGATCCCGAACTGCATGCTGCGCTCCCAGTAGTTAACCGTTGATTGAGCAGTCAACTAGTTGTGCTGTGCGCCTATTCCGACGGAGCGCTGGTCTCGAGCACGAAGACGCGGACCGTACGTCCGGTGATGCGCTGGCGGTACTTCCGGTAGCCGGGGTACACCTCGGCGGCCACTGCCCACGCGGTGTCGGCCTCCGCGGCCGTAGCGGGGCGGGCCACAACCTCGCACCGGTGACCGGTGTGCTCCAGGATCGCCCGCGGGTCGGCCTCGAGGTTGTGCACCCACCCCGGAGTGTTCGGCTCGCCGAACCGGGTCCCGATGATCGCCAGGTCAGCCCCGAGGGGCACGGCGATCAATGGGGTCGTACGGGCCTGCCCGCTCTTGCGACCGGTCGTGGTCATCATCACGACCGGGAGCCCGGCCAGCAGTCGCGGGACGCTGGTCCGTCCCTTCGAGATCCGGTCCACGGCTCGGTCCACCGGTGGCAGCACCCGGGCGAACGTCCAGGCCCCCGCCCGGGTCGAGGCCACGGCCTGCAGCCAGCGCTGCGCGATGTTGGCCGGTCGGTGCCGGTAGTCGAGCTGTGCCGCAACTCCCACGCCGGCAACCTATCCGGTCTGCTCAGGAGGCTTACCGGATCGTGATCGCGAAGACCTTCATCGTCGAGAGCACCGGACGCGACGCGTCGGTCAGCGAGATGCCGGCGTGGTACGTACCCGCCTTGGTCGGGCGCCCGGAGATGACCCCCGAGGCGGACAACGTCAGTCCAGGAGGCAGGTGCCCGGCCACGAGCCGGAAGACATGTGTGCCGGCCCCGCCGGAGAAGAGCAGCTGTTGCTTGTAGACCTGGGCGCGCTTTCCTGCCGCGAGGGTCGGGGCGTTGCGGATGGTCATCGGCGCCACCGTGACCCAGAACGTGCGCTGGGCCCTGACCGTGGGGTTGACCACGTCGGCCACGGTGACCACGAACGACGAGGTGCCGCTCTGCCGCGTGACCCCGCTGAGCACCCCGGTGCTCGCCGCGAGGGTCCAGCCGGCCGGCAGGCGTCCGGAGGTGAGCGTGTACGTGTAGCTGCCGGTCCCCCCGGTCGCACTCACCGCCGTGCGGTAGGAGACGCCGGCCAGCCCCGACGGGACGCTCGTGGTCTTGACGGCCACACAGTTCGGGTACGAGCCGAGCGCACCACTGACCACCCCGACGGCGGCCGTGGTGGTACCGGCAACCTGGCGGCAGTTCGACGCGAACGAGTAGGACACGCCGGAGTCGAGAGCCCGGACCGCGGTCCCGGCCACCGGGATCGGGTGGGCTGCGGCGTACAGGTCGAAGCTTGCGGCGTCCATGGCCACCTGGCCGGGGCACCCCTTCAGGGCCGCCAACGAGCAGCCCGACAGGTCCAGCAGCGCCCCTCCCGCGGCCACCGCGACCTGTCCGCTACTGCTGCCGTCAGCGAGGCGCAGGTAGGTGCCGTCGGCGACCCGCGGGTGAGCGACCGCGTACGCGGCGACGCTGCCCTGGTTGACCACGACTGCGCCGGGACACCCGTCGAGGACCGCTGCGGTGCACGAGGGCACCGTCAGCAGCGCTCCGCCGACGGCCCGCGCGAACTGGCCGGCGTTGTTGCCGTCGGCGACCCTGACGAACGTGTCGTTGGGCACCGTCGCCAGCAGGTGGCTCCAGGGCGCCCAGAGGCCGGCGTGGGACAGGACCGTTGGGTCCACGACCGCGGCGCCGGCGCAGCGCTGGAGGGCGGCGGGAGTGCAGGACGTGATGTGCAGCGCGGCGCCCCCCGCGACGCGGTAGTACGTGCTGCCGGCGATCAGGAAGGTGCCGTCGGCGGGCCGGTAGCTCACGTGGTCCCACTGCCCGCCCTGCCCCGCGTTGTCCAGCGCCGCCTGGTCCACCGGCGTCGGGGAGGCGGTCGCCGGGAGGCTGGCTGCCGGCACGTACAGCGGCGCACCACCGGCGAAGCGGTAGACCATCTTGGTCTGGGCGCCTTCCACAAGGGTGCCGTCGGCGGGTCGAGCCCTCAGATGCAAGAACTGGCCGCCCGTGCCGGCTCGGTCCAGGGCCGCCGGGTCGACCGCGATCGTGGGGCGTACGCCTGCGCCGAGGCTCGCCCAGCTCGCGACGAAGACGGGCGCCCCACCGGCGATCCGGTACACCTGCGCGGTCCGGGCACTTGAGACCAGCGTCCCGTCGGCCGGGACGCTTGCCAGTGAGGCCCACTGCGCCGCCGTGAGGGCCGTCGTCGGCTTCGGCCCGCCAAAGGCCGACCAGTTCGAGACGTAGATCGGTGCGTGTCCGGCGATCCGGTACACGTTCCCGGAGTAGCTCACGAAGTTGCCGTCGTCGGTCGCGCTCGGCGGGGTCGTGGGCACCTTCGTGTTGCTCTTCGCGTGCAACCACTTGATGTAGGTGAAGTTGCCGAACGACACCTTCCACGCCGTGATGGGCAGGACCAGGACACCGCTCGCCGAGTTGTTCTCCTCGATGAGCGTGATGGTCCCGGTGCCTGTCGAGCCGACGCTGCTGGCCTGGACGACGGCCGTGTGCCCACCGCTGGAGCTGTGGAAGCTGGAGACGGTGGAGAAGCTCATCACGTCACCGGGGACCGGCGCCTTGCGGACCGTGCCGTTGGGGACCACGGTGAAGAACGTGGGGTACGCCTTGGCGTAGTGGTCAACGACCTGGTCACCGTTGGTGCTGTAGTTGTAGATGGCGCCGTACTTGTAATACAGGTAGCGCCGCGAGAACTCCACGCACTGGTAGCCGGCGGTCGTCAGGCTACCGGGGTAGGGGTTGACAGGGGTACGCACCTGGCTGCCACGAGGCCCGCACGCCGGCACGACCAAGCCGGCATCGGAGTACGCCGCCGGGGTGATGTTTCCGCTGCCCGGGAGCTGGTACGCCCCGGGGACCCCATTGCAGGCTCCACCCACGATCACCTTCGCGGTCGCGGCGGCGACCACGGTCGGCGCGGCCGTGGCCACAGCGGCTACGGCCGGCACAGCGAACAGGGCCGTGCTCGCGAGGAGCCCGGCCAGCAGCTGTGTCAGCCCCGCTGTCACACCACGCATGTCCCGCCCTTCGCCGCGTCACCGCCAGGCCTGGTGCCCTTGGACCGCACGAACTGCATCGGCTCGTGGGGCCGTCAGGATTAGCCCCTTCGGCGGATTCACCGTCCCCCTACCGGTGGGTCGCCTCGCTCCGACCCGCTCCCGGGCCCCGTCGGCACAGCAGCGGGCCGTCGGCCGGCCTACGCTCCGGCCTCCTCCTGCGCGGCGAGCAGGGCCAGGAAGGCAGCACCGTACCGCTCGGCCTTGACCGGGCCGATGCCGTTGACCGCGAGCAGGTCCTCCGGGGTACGCGGCCGGGTCGCGATCAGCTCCCACAAGGTCCGGTCCGGCAGGACGACGTACGCCGGCACGCCCTCGGCGTCGGCGATCACCCGCCGCTCGGCTCGCAGCACCTCGAACAGCTCGCGCTCGGGCTCGGACGCGGTCGTGGCGGGCCCGCTGCCCCGTCCTGCGCTGCGGTCCTTGGTCTTGCGTGCCTTCTCCGGTTTGACGAACCGGCGCAGCTCGACGCGCTCGGTACCGCTGAGGATGGGCCGGGCCGAAGCGGTCAGCGTGAGGGCGCCCATGCGCTCGGGATCCGGCGCCAGGACACCGCGGGCGACGAGCTGGCGGATCACGCTGCGCCACTGCAGGTCGTCGAGGTCGGCGCCCACACCGAAGGTCGGCAGCTCGTCATGGCCCCGGCTCGCGACCTTCTCGGTCAGACGCCCGGCGAGCACGTCGATGACGTGGCCGGCGCCGAACCGCTCCCCGGTGCGTACGACGGCCGACAGCACCTTCTGCGCCGGGACCGTCGCGTCCCACAGCACCGGCGGCGACAGGCAGGTGTCGCAGTTGCCGCAGTCGCCTGACTGCTCCCCGAAGTAGGCCAGCAGCACCCGGCGCCGGCACGTGGAGGCCTCCGCGTAGCCGAGCATCGCGTCCAGCTTGATCTGGTCGACCCGCTGGTGCTCCGCCGACGCCCCGGACCCGGTGATGAACGAGCGCAGCTGCACGACGTCGGCCAGGCCGTACGCCATCCACGCCGTCGCCGGTTCACCGTCACGGCCGGCCCGCCCGGTCTCCTGGTAGTAGCCCTCCAGGCTCTTGGGCAGGTCGACGTGGGCGACGAACCGTACGTCGGGCTTGTCGATACCCATCCCGAACGCGATCGTCGCCACGACGACGACACCGTCCTCGCGGCGGAAGCGCTGCTGCACCTGCGCCCGGGTGTCGGCGTCGAGCCCGGCGTGGTAGGCGAGCGCGTCGTACCCCGCGGCCCGCAGCGCCTCGGCCACCTGCTCGGTGCGTTTGCGCGACCGGCAGTACACGATGCCGGCCTCGTCCCGGTAGCCGCGGCCGTCGTCGCCGGTGGCCAGGAACCGCAGCAGCTGCGAGCCGCCGTCGGTCTTCTCCTCGACCACGTATCGGATGTTGGGACGGTCGAAGCTTGACACGTACTCCGCGGCTTCGGTCAGTGCGAGGCGCACGTGGATCTCGCGGCGGGTGACGGCGTCGGCGGTCGCGGTCAGCGCGATCCGGGGCACGCCGGGGAACCGCTCGGTGATCTCGGCGATCCGCAGGTACTCCGGGCGGAAGTCGTGACCCCACTGCGACACGCAGTGCGCCTCGTCGATCGCGAACAGCGCCACCCCCGGACCGGCACCGACCTGCTCGAGCAGCGTGAGGAACGCCGGCAGCAGCAGGCGCTCAGGTGCGACGTACAGCAGGTCCAGCGACCCGTCCAACAGCTGCGCCCGCACCTGGGCTGCCTGCGCGGGAGTAGAGGTGGAGTTCCAGTACGCGGCCCGTACGCCGAGCAGCCGCAACGCCTCGACCTGGTCGTGCATCAGTGCGATCAGGGGCGAGACGACGACGCCGACACCGGGGCGCAGCAGCGCTGGCAGCTGGTAGCACAGCGACTTCCCACCGCCGGTGGGCATGAGCACGACACTGTCCTGGCCGGCCACGGTGCGCTCGACGATCGACTCCTGCTCACCGCGGAAGGAGCTGAACCCGAACACCTCGTGAAGCACTCGTACGGCCGAGCCCGGCTCCACCACCCGTTCACCCTCCGTCGACACCCAGGCGCCCCGTCGTGCACCGGTCGTCATTGTCCCCCACCCCCGCGGTGTCGATTCCGTTCCCTTCCGTTCGTCGTAGGGGTAGACACGCGACGAGCGTGCCGGCGCGCGAACGGCGCACCACACCCACGAGAGGAGCACAACGATGAGCAAGTACCTGTACCTCTACCGGGGACCGGCCACACCGATGGAGGACTTCACCCCTGAGCAGGGCCAGCAGATCCAGCAGGCGTGGAACGAGTGGATCGCCCGCAGCGGTCCCGCTCTGCTCGACGTGGGCATGCCGTGCGGCGCGCGGACTGCCCTGGCCGACGACGGCACCACCCGTGAGGCGAGCGACCAGAACGGCTACAGCATCGTGGAAGCCAGCTCTCTCGACGACGCGAAACGCCTCCTGCTCGACCACCCGTTCCTCACGGAGGGCAAGGGGCGCTTCGCCGTCGAGATCTTCGAGCTCGTCCCGATGTGATCTGACCCGTTCAGTGGTGGGATCGCGGCCCGCAGCGTTCGCGATCCCACCGCGTCGGCTCCACTACCAGCGATCGGTTGCCGTCAACCTTGCGCCGCGTGTGCCGGCGCCGCGGGCGCGGCCGCAGATGGGCCCGTGGCGCGGCGCGTCGCGTACACCGCGAGGGCGAACAGGATCAGTGCGTTGATGCCGTGCAGCCACCCCAGGGCCGGGACTGCGTGGCTTGCGAAGCCGAGCGCCACCTGCACGACGGTGGCCAGCAGCACGTAGCCCGCCCACTTCACACCGCCGGGCACGCCGGAGAAGAACGAGATGATGAACAGCACGATCGCCAGAAGCGGGATGACCATCAGCCCGTTGATCCCGTGCACGCCGAACCCGGCGTCGCCGACCGTGGAGTCGCTGTTGATCGTTGCGCCGTCATCGATTGCGTGCGAGAGCGCGAATGCCGCGTACGCGATGCTGGAGGCTTGGATGACGACACCCAGAGCGATCAGAGCGGCGATCACGCGATAGGCAGTCCTCATGGGCTTCTCCTGAGTCCCCAGACAACCTTGATCCCGAGCCCGGACGTAGTCAAGAGCTCGCCACGGCCGCCTGGGACGGCAAGCGGGAGCGATCGGTCGCGCCGTCGGGCGGACGCCTGACAGAGGACCTGGCCCCACCGCCGAGGTGGGGGTCAGGCCCTCCGGGGACGGTCTGGCTGCCGCCCCGTGTCCTCACATGGTCCAGGTGTTGAGGGTGAGGGCACCTTCCTGCCACGCCGTGATCGCCGCGTCGAGCACGTCACGCGGGTTGATCGGCTTGACGCCGTCCATCATGTCGATCTCGCGCATCCCGTAGAGGGCCGCGGCGGAGAAGCGGCACGCGTAGACGTGGCCGCCCTCGTCCATGAACGTACGCAGCTGGTTGTTGTAGGTCATGTTCCCGGGGAAGCCTTCGTCACCGACCTTCGGGTAGCCGCGGGTCTTGGCCACGATCAACGATCCAGGCCCGAAGAACACGATGCTCGTGTCGAAGCCCTTGCGACGGATCCGGGTCGCGGTGAGCAGGTTCACCAGCGACGCCGAGCTCTCGAAGGGCACGCAGTGGAAGAAGATGAACGCCTTCTGACCGGGCTCGGCCTGGTGGTCGGGGAAGACCTTGTCCTCGTAGTCGACGATGGCGTCGCCCACCTTGACGGCGGTTCCGACGATCTGTGCCATGGCTGTCTCCTTCAGATGCTGTTGCGGACGTGCTCGGTCTCAGTGCGACGCCCCGTGCGACGTCGAGTCGGTGGTCCGGATGTCGAAGCTCGAGCGCACGCCGGCATCGGATAGGGCATCGGCTATCAGTCCGGAGTCGTCGATCAGCACCAGGTGCCGGTTCATCGCGGTGGCTCGGTGGTTGCTGCCGATGAGCAATGCGACGCCGGTCCGGTCGATGCGCTCCACCGAGCTCACGTCCAAGAAGAGCGGTGCCGACGCGTCCGCCTCCAACAGATCGAAGATCTGCTCTCGCAGCATGGCTGTCTGCCGCCAGGTGACCTCACCGATCCACGTGCACCGGCCTTCGCGAACGCGAACTTCTGTCATCATGTTGGAGCTGCTCCAGGTACTCGTGGCCTCGGTGGCCGACTCAGTCGATTTCAGGCCGATCAGGTCGTCGTGGCGTGGTCTGTTCGTCCGCCCTACCCCCCACGTACTCGCTCAGCTGCTCGTCGTCGTCGTCCAACAGCTCGTCGCGGGCGGCGTTCCGCGTCATCAGCCGTAGCCTCACCACGACGACGACGACTCCACCCGCGAAGATCACCCACGGGCCAGCCGCCAGCCATCCCGTCACGGGCGAAGACCTGCGGATCGAAAACTCGGCACTGCCAAAGAGAACCAGCGAGGTGCGAATTCTCGATGGTTTCGGTATGGCGGCTGAGTGAAGAGAACGTCGGGATGGGGAGTAGATTAGACAACGAGGTTTGACAAACTCATCAGCCTCCATCGGTCAGCACGCGGGAGGCGGCCGTGATCACCGTCCTGGTCGTCGAGGACGATCGAAAGCTGCGGGAGGTCATGCGCTCCTACCTCGAACGCGCCGGCATCACGGTCCTCTCGGCTGCCAGCGGCGCGGAGGGTCTTGCGCTTGCTACGGCCGGCGGCGTCGACCTCGTCGTCCTCGACCTCGGGCTTCCTGACATCCCCGGCGAGGAGGTCGTACGAGAGATCCGCAGCACGTCCGGCCTTCCGGTCCTGATCCTCACGGGGAAGGCCGAGCCGCAGGACCGGATCCGTGGGCTCGAGCTCGGGGCCGACGACTACGTGACCAAGCCGTTCAGCCCGCGAGAGGTGGTTCTGCGCGTCCAGGCGATCCTCCGGCGGGCAGGGAGCGACCTTGGTAAGAGCCAGGTTCTCTCCTTCGGCGGCGGCGCCCTGGTGATCGACGAGGAACGACGCAGTGCCACTGTCGGCGGGAAGAAGGTCGTACTGACTCCGACGGAGTGGGGGATCCTGCTGGCGCTGGCGGGAGTGCCGGGAAGGGTCTACTCCCGTTTCGAGCTGATCAATCGGGTGCGTGGGCACGAGTTCGACGGCTACGAGCGCACCGTGGACTCCCACGTGAAGAACCTGCGGCGGAAGATCGAGTCGGA
>JANWJC010000120.1 GCA_025449595.1 Acidobacteriota bacterium
CCCGGAGGAGGACCTCGGCCCGCTGTTCGGGACCGTCGTACCGGTGAAGGACCTCGCGTTCGTGGCCGGCGTGCGCTGCACGCTGGGGTCGACCACGTACGACATCACTCCGTTCGATGACGACCACGTGGTGCGACGGATGCGCGAGGGTGGGCTCACGTTCAGCGGCAAGACGAACACCCCGGAGTTCGGGCTGCCCTGCTACACCGAGAACGCCGTCGCGCCGCCGGCGCGCACGCCGTGGGACCTGACCCGGTCCGCCGGCGGTTCCAGCGGCGGCGCCGCCGCGGCCGTGGCCAGCGGCCTGGCGAGCGCGGCGCACGGGTCCGATGGCGGTGGCTCGATCAGGATCCCGGCCTCGGTCACCGGGCTGGTCGGCCTCAAGCCGGCCCGGGGGCGGGTCAGCAACGGCCCGCTGCACGACGCCGTCGGGGACCTGGTGAGCCAGGGCGTGCTGGCTCGGACCGTCCGCGACGCCGCGGCACTGCTCGAGGTCATGTCCGGGGCCTTCCCAGACGACCCGTTCCGGGCGCCGACGATGTCGCCCGGGGAGCTGCTCGCGGCCTGTGACGTCGAGCCGGGCCAGTTGCGGATCGGGCGCTACGCGGAGCCGGTCGTCACCCGGACCGCCGTCGACGCGCACTGCCTCGCGGCGTACGAGGACGCCTCGGCGCTGTTGGCCTCGCTCGGGCACGTCGTCGAGGACGTCGCGCCGCCGTTCGGTCCGGACCAGGTCGTCGCGTTCGAGGCGGTCTGGTCCGTCCTGGCTTGCCTGACCCCGGTGCCGGAGGCGGACGAGGGCAGGCTGTTGCCGCTGACCCGGTGGCTGCGCGAACGCGGCCGGGCGATCGGCGGGGTCGAGCTCGCGACCGCGGTGTCCATGATGCGGCTGCTCACCCGCGCCACGATCACGGCGACCGCCGGCTACGACGCGATCCTCACCCCGACGCTTGCCGCTCTGCCCGCACTCGTGGGGGGCATTCGCGACGACGGCGACCCGGCCGCCGACTTCGAGGCGCAGAAGCGATTCACCCCCTTCACCGCCACCTACAACGTCACCGGTCTGCCCGCGATCTCGCTCCCGCTGCACTGGGCCGAGGTCGGCGAGGTCACGCTGCCGGTCGGAGTGCAGCTGGTCGGGCGCCCGTTCGGTGAGGCGGCGCTGCTGAGCCTCGCCGCCCAGCTCGAGGCGGCCCGCCCTTGGCAAGACCGACGTCCCCCGCTGTGGTGACCGAGCAGGGCGACCGGGCGGTGCACGACACCGTGGACCACCGGCTTGCGGCGCTCGCGGACGCGTACGGCGTGGCGACGGAGTACGTCGACCACGGCGGGCTGAGGCAGCACGCCAGCGTGACCACGGTGCGCGCGGTCCTCGCGGCCCTGGGCGTCCGCGCGGAGGGACCGGAGCAGGTCGAGCAGTCCCTGGCACGGCGCCGGCTCGAGCCGTGGCGGCGCACGCTGCCGCCGTTGCTCGTGCTGCGCCAGGGCGAGGAGGCCGACGTCGCGGTCCACGTGCCCCACGGGACGGGGGTGCGGGTCGAGGTCGAGCTCGAGAGCGGCGCGACCAGCGACCTGACGCAGGTGGAGAACTCGACCGACCCGGTGAGCGTCGACGGAGCGCTGGTCGGGGAGGCGGCGTTCCGGGTCCCTGCGCACCTACCTACCGGATGGCATGCGCTGCACGCGGTAACAGCGTCAGGAGAGCACGCGACGTGCCCGCTCGTCATCACCCCCCGCCGTCTCACCCCGCCGGCACCACTCGGGTCGTCCCGGGGCTGGGGTTTCGGGGTCCAGCTCTACGCGTTGCGCTCGCGGAGCTCGTGGGGGCTCGGCGACCTCGGGGACCTGTGCCGGCTGGTGACGTGGAGCGGGCGGGATCTAGGAGCGGACTTCGTGCTGATCAACCCGGTCCACGCCGCGGCGCCGGGGCCGCCGAGGGAGCGGTCCCCGTACCTCCCGGCGACCCGCAGGTTCGCCGACCCGCTGTACCTGCACGTGGAGGCGATCGCCGAGTACGCGTCCTTGTCGGATGCTGACCGCACCGTGATCGAGGCGCTGCGGGAGCCGCTGCGGGTCGCCGACCTGACGTCGGACCTGCTGGACCGTGATGCTGCCTGGGCGGCGAAGTGGACTGCGCTGCAACGGGTCTACCACGTGCCACGTTCGGCGCAACGAGAGGCGGACCTCCAGGCGTACGTCGCCGAGCAGGGGCAGGGCCTGGAGGACTTCGCGACCTGGTGCGCGCTCGCCGAGGCGTACGGGCCCCTGCCTGGATGGCCCGACCGGCTCAGCGACCCGCACGGTCCGGCGGTGTCGGGTGAGCGGTCGCGGCTCGCGGGCCGGATCGACGTGCACCGCTGGTGCCAGTGGCTGCTGGACGAGCAGCTCGCCCAGACCCAGCAGGCGGCACGGGAGGCGGGGATGGGCCTGGGGGTGCTGCACGATCTCGCCGTGGGGGTCCATCCGTACGGCGCGGACGCCTGGGCGTTGCGCGAGGTCCTGGCCACGGGGGCGTCGGTAGGGGCGCCTCCGGACGACTTCAACCAGCATGGTCAGGACTGGTCGCAGCCGCCGTGGCGCCCGGATGGCCTGGGCGAGAAGGGGTTCTTGCCGTACCGCGACATGCTGCGCACGGTGCTGCGCCATGCCGGGGGCATCCGGGTCGACCACGTCATGGGCTTGTTCCGGCTCTGGTGGATCCCGGAGGGGCTACCCCCGTCACAGGGCACGTACGTGCGCTACGACCACGAGGCGATGCTGGGGATCCTGGTGCTCGAGGCCGAGCGCGCCGGTGCCGTCGTGATCGGTGAGGACCTCGGTGTGGTCGAGCCGTGGGTGCGCGAGGCCCTCGCCGAGCGTGGTGTCCTCGGGACCGGCGTCCTGTGGTTCGAGCTCGACGGAGCGGGGGCGCCGCGCCCCCCCGACCACTGGCGGCGCGACGTGCTGGCGGCGGTGACCACCCACGACCTGCCACCGACGGCCGGCTACCTCGACGGTGAGCATGTCCGCGTACGCAGCTCGCTCGGGCTCCTGGCCCGTACCCATGAGGCGGAACGGACCGGTCACGAGGCCGAGCGGACCGCGTGGCTGACGGTCCTGCGCAACCTTGGGCTGCTGTCGCCCGAGGAGGCCGACGAGCAGGAGATCGTCGAAGCGTTGCACCGGTTCCTGCTGCTCACACCGAGTCGGCTGGTCGCCGTCGCGCTCGCGGACGCGGTCGGCGACCGGCGCGCGCAGAACCAGCCCGGCACGTCCGCGGAGTACCCGAACTGGTGCGTACCGCTGACCGACTCCCGCGGTGCCCCGGTCCTGCTGGACGACCTGCCGTCCAACCCCCGGGTGCTGTCCCTGGCCAGGCTTCTGGCAACGGACTGACCCGGCGGTACGATCCGGGACATGACGATGCCTGCCCTGAACCTGCCATCGAGCCCGGCGCCGGTGGAGGTCTACACCGAGCCCACGCTGCTGCAGGTGGTGCTGATCTACATAGGCATCCCGCTGCTGGTCACCGCCATCATCGTGGTGCTGGTGATGGCGCCGTCGTGGACCCGTCGCGGCCGTTACCGCCCTGGCATGGACTGGGACAACGACCCGCTGTGGATCGGCACCGAGACCGCGATCGCGCCGACCCGCAGCGGGTCCGGCACGACCACGTCCGGGACGCCGGGCGAGAGCGCCGGCACCGACCAGACGCCTGAGGCCGGAGGCGGCAGCAGTGCCCGCTGGTGAGCCGTTCAGCACCGGGCAGCGGCTGGACCTGCGACACGCGGTCACCTCCGCGACGAAGCGCTCCGGACTCGACTTCTCGTTGTACGTGGGGCCGCTGGAGAAGGGCCGGGACACGGCACTGACGATGCTCGAGGGCCTCGTCGACAAGGGCGCCAGGTCCGTGCTCGTCGCCGTGGACCCGGCGGGCCGCAGCCTGGAGATCGTCACCGGCCCGATAGCGGCGACGCGGTGCGACGAGCGGGCCTGCGCCCTGGCCGCGGTCGCCATGACCTCTTCGATCGGGGCCGGGGACCTGCTGGGTGGCATCAAGAACGGGCTGTCCCTGCTCGGCGAGCACGCGCACCAGCCCGACTCGCTGCACACCGACACGCTCTGACCTGATCAGATATCGGTGGGATCCAGACCTTCAGGGTCGGGATCCCACCGAAAACGTTCGAGCTACTGCGCGGCGTCCTTTTTTTGGGCGCGCATCGCGCGGGCGACGCCGTCGCGGCCCTCGCTCACGAGCCGGCGGGCGCCGAGCGGAAGGTCGTCGTGCGCCAGGAACCGGTCCGTCGCCGTGAGCGTCGCGTCCTCGGCGAGCAGGGCGGGGTAGAGCCCCATCGTCACTGTCTGCGCGGTCTCGTTCGTCCGCTCGGCCCAGATCCGCGGCAGCGCAGCGAAGTACGGGTCGACGAACGGGCGCAACAGGTCGCGCTGGTCGGCCTGGACGAAGCCCTGGATCGTCGCCACGAGGATCGTGTTGTGCATCGAACCGTCGCCGATGATCGCCTCGAAGGCCGCCGCCTTGGCAGCTGCGGTCGGGACTGCGGCGTGCGCGAGCGCGGCGTGACGTCGGCCAGTCGCGGTGTCGTCGCGGGCGAGCTCGTCGTCGATGACCTCGGGTCCGAGCTGACCCATTGACACCAGCCGCTGCACGAGCGACCACCGCAGGTCGGTGTCGATGCTCAGGCCGGTCGGGACCGCGCTGCCGTCGAGCCAGGACGCGACGACCGCGGCCTGCTCCGGGGTCCGCGCCGCGGCGCTGTAGCCACGGGCGAAGACGAGCTGATGGTCCGAGCCTGGCTCGGCGGTGGTCAGTCTGCGCAGCATCGACTCGGCGAGCCGGTCCCGGTAGTGCGGGCGCCTGGCCGGGTCGCCGTACTGCTCGATGGCTGCCTTGACCTGCGCGAAGACCTGCTGGGTCACGCCGATGTCGGTCTCCGCGCCCAGCCCGGACAGCACGAGGGTGAGGAAGTCGTCCGTGGACAGTTCCGCGTCCCGGGTCATGTCCCACGCCGCGCCCCACACCAGGGCCCGGGGCAGCGCGGCGGACCGCTCGTCGAGGTACTTGACGGCGCTGCTCATCGAGTGCGGATCCAGCCGGATCTTCGCGAACGTCAGGTCGTCGTCGTTGAGCAGCAGCATGTCGGGTACGGCCATGCCGGTCAGCTCCGGGACATCGGTCCGCTCACCTGTTACGTCGATCTCTATCCGGAGCGAGCGGACCAGGCCGCCCTCGTCGTCGCGGTCGTACAACCCGAGAGCGATCCGGTGCGGTCGCAGCGTCGGCGCGATGCCCACCGGTGCCGACGGCGGGTCCTGCACGATCGTCACCTGCTCGTAGTGGCCGTCCGGACCGATCACGATCTCGGGCCGCAGCAGGTTCACTCCGCTGGTCTCGAGCCAGGTCCGGGACCACTCGGTGAGGTCCCGACCGCTGCTGAGCTCGAGCTCGGCCAGCAGGTCGTTCAGCGCCGTGTTGCCCCAGGCGTACTTCGTGAAGTAGCTGCGCAGCCCGGCCAGGAACTCCTTCTCGCCGACCCAGGCGACGAGCTGGCGCAGCGCGGACGCGCCCTTGGCATACGTGATTCCGTCGAAGTTCACCTCGACGGCCTCGAGGTCGACCATGTCCGCGACGACCGGGTGGGTGCTCGGCAGCTGGTCCTGCCGGTAGCCCCAGGCCTTGCGCTGGTTCAGGAATGTGGTCCACGCGTCGGTGTACTTGGTCGCCTCGACGCTGGACCAGTGCGCCGCCCACTCGGCGAACGACTCGTTCAGCCACAGGTCGTCCCACCACGTCATCGTCACCAGGTCGCCGAACCACATGTGTGCCAGCTCGTGCAGCACCGTGTTGGCGCGGGTCTCGTACGCAGCTCCCGTGACGCGGGACCGGAACACGTAGTCGTCGGTCAGCGTGACGGCACCGGCGTTCTCCATCGCACCGGCGTTGAACTCCGGGACGAAGGCCTGGTCGTACTTCACGAAGGGGTACGGCGTGTCGAAGGCGGACTCGAACAGCGCGAATCCCTGCTTCGTGACAGTCAGCACGTCCTCGGCATCGAGATACTGCGCCAGGCTCTCCCGGCACAGCACGGCGAGCGGGTACGTGCCGTGCGCCCCGACGTGCTCGTCACGCACAACGTGGTACGGGCCGACGATCAGTGCGGTGATGTACGTCGACATGCGCGGCGTCGGGTCGAAGTCCCACAGCGCCAGCCCGGCGTCCTGGGTCGGTGTCGGGGTGGGGGAGTTCGACACCACCTGCAGACCTGCTGGAGCAGTCACGCTGAAGGAGAACGACGACTTGAGGTCGGGCTGGTCGAAGCAGGCGTAGACGCGGCGTGCGTCGGCCACCTCGAACTGCGTGTAGAGGTAGACGAAGCCGTCCACCGGGTCCACGAAGCGGTGCAGGCCCTCGCCGGTCGTCATGTAGGAGCAGCGGGCCGTCACGGTCAGCGTGTTGCTCTCGGACAGGTCCTCCAGCGCCAGGCGGTGACCGTCGAACACCGTGTCGACGTCGAGCTCGCGGTCGTTGAGCACCGCGCGGTCGACGCCGGCCGCGACCAGGTCGATCCACGTGGACAGGCCTGGGGTCGAGCCGAACCGTACCGTGGTCGTGCTCAGGAAGGTCGTCGCGTCGGGGGAGGCCATGTCGCTCAGGTCGACATGGACGCGATAGTCGATCACCGAGACGCCCGCCGAGCGGTCAGCCGCCTCGGCGCGCGTGATGTTGATGCCGCTCACGGCCAGGACCTGTCTGCCGGGGTGGAGGGCGTCCCGACCGGGGGCCCGGCCACAGTGTGCCACGCCTCACTACGCCGACCGGGTCTTCATCGGATCGATGAGGGTAAGATAGTTCCATGTTCAACGATCAAATACTTGATGGGTTTCCGTCGGTTGTCGACGAGTCGCCAGTTGTGGCGGACTTCTGGTTCGACCCGCTGTGCCCCTGGGCGTGGATGACCTCGCGCTGGATGCTCGAGGTTGCGAAGGTTCGCCCTGTGACGGTCCGCTGGCACGTCATGAGCCTGGCCGTGCTCAACGCCGGCGCCGAGCTGTCCGAGGACTACGCCCGTTGGCTCGAGCTCGCCTGGGGCCCGGTCCGTGTCGTCACGGCTGCCCGCCTGGAGTACGGCGAGGACGTGGTGCTCCCGCTCTACACCGCGCTCGGTCGGCGCCTGCACATCGAGGGGCGCGGCAGCCAGATCACGACGCAGTCGGGGCAGGACGAGCTGATCCGGGAGGCCCTGCTCGAGGTGGGCCTGTCCGAGGACCTCGTCGCGGCGGCGGTCACCGACAAGTACGACGTCGAGCTGCGCGCGAGCCACGATGCCGGGATGGTTCCGGTCGGCACCGATGTCGGCACCCCGGTCATCCACGTGCCCGGGCCGGACGGCGAGCAGGTGGCGTTCTTCGGACCCGTCGTGACCCCGGCCCCCAAGGGCGAGGCCGCCGGGCGGTTGTGGGACGGCACGCTGCTGGTCGCGAGCACCCCTGGGTTCTACGAGATCAAGCGCAGCCGGTTCCAGGGCCCGCGCTTCGACTGATCCTGGTCGTACCTGCCAGGATCGCGCCATGCGCGTACACCTCGGCTGCGACCATGCTGGCTTCGAGCTCAAGACGACGTTGGCGGCGCACCTCATCGACGCCGGCCATGACGTGATCGATCACGGCGCGTCCGGGTACGACCCGACCGATGACTACCCGCCGTTCTGCATCGCCGCGGCGCAGGCCGTCATCGATGACCCGGGGAGCCTCGGGCTGGTCATCGGTGGCTCCGGCAACGGCGAGCAGATCGCCGCCAACAAGGTCATGGGAGTACGGGCGGCCCTGGGCTGGAGCGTGGAGACCGCGACTCTGGCTCGCCAGCACAACGACGCGAACGTCATGGGGCTCGGTGCCCGCATGCACGACGTCGCCACGGCGACAACCATCGTCGACGCGTTCCTCGCGACCCCGTTCTCACAGGACCCGAGGCACGTACGCCGGATCGCGCTGCTCACCGCCTACGAGGCGCAGCGCCGAGATGGTGCAGCACTGAGGTAGTGCAGCGCCGGGGCACTGGCGATGCGCCGTGCTGCTCGCGGCCGCTGGATGCCGGTTCAGGTGACGGGCCGGGCGCGCCGCACGACGACAGAGGTCTCGGCCCGCTCGAGGTCGCGTGCGTCTGGGCGCGACACGTCCCGCGCCCTCCGAGCCGCATCGACCCCGAGCCGCGAGGGCTCACGGGCAGCCGGGCCGGGAAGGTCTCGCCCGGCGGGTGCGCCGTCCTTCGGGGACCGGGGCCCACGCTGCTGCGCCATGGCCTGACGCTAGTCGTCCCAGGTCACATGCGGGCCTTCAGGGCTACCGCGAGCTTGTGAAGCGAGCAGCTCGGCGAACCCCACGAGCAGTGCGAACCCCCCGGCTACCGGGAGGTACTGAGCCGGCTCGAGGGCGAACAACGCACCGGTGACCATGACCACGGTCCAGAGCCGGCCGGACTGGAAGGCCGGCAGGCCGTACGCGACAGTGTTGACAGGGCCCGCTCGTGCAGGCCGTTCCAGAGGGTGCCGGTGAGCAGCCCGAGCAGCAGCATCACAGCGACGACGCTCAGCGAGAACGGGACCCGGCGAGCCAGCGCCCGAGTTTGCTGGACGGTGCCCCCGCACGTCCGTAGTCAGCTGGGCCGGTGGCCCCTGGGGTCCCCGGGTCACCCACAGCGGCATCCTTGCGCAGGAGCTATGAAGGGCGCTGCACCAATCGCCAGGTCGTCGGGAACAGCCCGGCTGCCACGGCGACCTTGACGGCATCGCCGAGCAGGAACGGGGTGAGTCCGAGGGCGATCGCTGAGGACCAGCTAACGCCGAGCGAGGTCTTGAGCCAGGTGACACCGAAGGCGTAGATGACCAGAGAGCCGACGACCATGATGGCCGCGGTTCGAAGTGGCGTCCTGGTGGCGCCGCGCTCGGCCAGGCGACCGACCACGCCGGCAGCGACGATGAAGCCGACGATGTAGCCGAAGGACGCCAGTGCCACCCCGCTGGAGTGATCGGCGAACCAGGGCACACCGGCCATGCCCGCCAAGGCGTAAACCATCATCGACAGGACCCCGCGAATCGTGCCGAGTGTGGCACCGACCAGGAGCACCGCGAATGTCTGGCCGGTGATCGGGACCGGGGTGAACGGCAGGGACACGGACAGCTGGGCGAACAGCCCGACCAGCCCGGCCCCGCCGAGGACCAGGGCGCCGTCACGGACCAGCCCACCAGGCACCAGGTCTGCCAGGACACGGGCCGGCACGAGCGAGGTGGTGCTCACCAGGGGTTCTCCTTCGCGACAGATCAGCCGCCCGCTGCGGCGGAAGACCCGGTCCGAGCCGGACGCTGTCGCGAGCGTAGCGGCCCGTTCGGGCGGGCGCGCGGCACGCCCGGATTCGCCCGGTTTGACTCCGGACCGGAGTTGTACCTTAGGCTGGTCGTCTGATCGGACTGCTGATCAGATGATCAGGAGAAAAAAATGGCTCAGGGTACCGTCAAGTGGTTCAACGCCGAAAAGGGTTTCGGCTTCATCGAGCAGGATGGAGGCGGAGCTGACGTGTTCGTTCACTACTCGGCTATCGCCACTGATGGCTTCCGCTCCCTCGATGAGGGACAGCGTGTCGAGTTCGAGATCGGTCAGGGCCAGAAGGGCCCGCAGGCCGAGCAGGTCCGTCCCGTCTAAGCTCCACCTCTCAACGCTCTATCTCAGGTCCGAGAACCTTCGGATCGGTCGTACTTCGACCCCTCACCCCCATGGGCGAGGGGTCGAAGTCGTCAGTGGGACCTCAGGAGTCACGCTGCTGGGTCCGGTACGGCTCGGCGAGGTGGTCCAGGATCGGCGTCAGGCGCAGCAGCTCGCCCAGGTGCAGCTCGGCGAGCGCAGCGAACCGTCCCTCGGCCGCCCGGGTTAGTCGCAGCCGAACCACCCGGCCGTCCTCATCGACCCGCCGGCGCTCGACGAAGCCGGCTTCGACCGTCCGGTCGATCAGCTCGACCGCACTGTGATGTCGCACGTGCAAGTACGAAGCGACCTCACCGACCGTGGGTCCGCGCCGGTCGGGGTGCCCCTTGACGGCCAGCAGCAGCTGGTGCTGTGCCGGGGTCAGACCCTGGTGGCGGGCCTGGTCGGCGCTCCAGCGCTCGAACGTGCGCAGCGCCGTACGGAACTCCAGCAGGTCCGTGTACTGCTGCTGGGACAGGCGATGAGAACGCGCCACGGCGACCCCCCTCTCAGGTCAGCGCCGCTGGCGCCTCCCGCGTCGAAGGTAGTCGATCACTGCCCGCACTCGCGCGGGTGCGCTTCGACAAATACATCGTTCCACGTGCGGTGATCGAGAACTGGGCATAGTCTATCGGCGAACGATACTTGTTGTGCTGGACCGAGCCATGCTGGTTGCCGCCGCGTGATGATGACTCACCCGTGTGCGAGCACGCCAGTTGGGAGGAGACTGCCATGGAGATGCGCGACCCCATCGAGACGAGTCACCACGCACCTGTCACCCCTACGACAGCTGACATTGCCGATCCCGGTCCGCTGGGGCTCGGTGCCTTCGCACTCACGACGTTCGTCCTCAGTGTCTTCAATGCCGGACTGGTCAACCTGGGCGTGGTGGTCGTGCTGGGGTTGGCCCTCGCATACGGCGGCCTGGCACAGCTGCTGGCTGGGATGTGGGAGTTCCGCAAGGGCAACACGTTCGGGGCGGTTGCGTTCACTTCGTTCGGAGCCTTCTGGATCTCGTTCTGGGTGCTGCTGAACACGACCCCGGCTGTGCCGGCCAAGGCGGTAGGTGTCTACCTGCTGGCCTGGTGCATCTTCACCACATACATGATTGTTCCCGCGCTACGTACCAGCGGCGGCGTTCTCGCGGTCTTCGTGGCCTTGGCGCTGACCTTCTTGTTCCTGTGCATCGGCGCCTTCGGAGGCAGCGATAACATGACCAAGATCGGCGGCTGGCTCGGCCTCATCACAGCTGTCCTGGCTTGGTACTGCTCCTTCGCAGCGGTCACGAATGCCACCTGGAAGCGGACGGTTCTCCCGACCTGGCCGTTGGCCCGCTGAGCCGGAGCACCGGTGTGACCTGCGAGTGTTGAGGAGCAGCCCATGAGCGACGAACCGATGAACCTGACGATCGATGCGTTGATGACCGAGCGACGGACCTACCCGCCGTCACCGACGTTCGCGGCCCAGGCGAATGCCCAGCCGGACAGCTACACGACCGACGCCGACACGTTCTGGGAGACCGAGGGCCGCAATCGGTTGTCGTGGTTCAAGCCGTTCGACACCCTGCGCGAGTGGGAGCTGCCCTACGCCAAGTGGTACCTCGGCGGTCAGCTCAACGCCTGCTACAACTGCGTGGACCGCCACGTCGAAGCGGGTCTGGGAGACAAGGTCGCCTATTACTGGGAGGGCGAGCCGGTCGACGACCGCAAGACGATCACGTACGCCGACCTGCAGCACATGGTGGTCAAGGCGGCGAACGGGTTCAAGAGCCTCGGGATGACCAAGGACAGCCACGTCGGGGTCTATCTCGGCATGGTCCCGGAGGCGGTCGTCACCATGCTCGCGCTCGCGCGCATCGGCGCGGCGTTCACCCTGGTGTTCGGCGGGTTCAGCGCGGAGTCGCTGTCCGGCCGGCTCAACGACATGCAGTGCCAGTTCCTGATCACCCAGGATGGCGCCTGGCGCCGCGGGAAGGTCATCGACCTCAAGGGCACCGCCGATGCCGCGATGGCCGACGCGCCGTCGGTGACGGCCTGCGTGGTCCTCAAGCGCGGCGGCAACGAGGTCCCGATGACTGACGGGCGCGACCACTGGTGGCACGACCTCGTGGACCCCCAGTCGAGCGACCCGGCCTCGTGCCCCTGCGAGCCGATGGACTCCGAAGACCTGCTGTTCCTCATGTACTCCAGCGGCACCACGGGCAAGCCCAAGGGTGTCATGCACACGACTGCCGGCTACCTCGCCGGCACATCGACCACGCACCACTACGTCTTCGACATCAAGCCCGAGACGGTGTACTGGTGCGCGGCGGACATCGGATGGATCACTGGACACAGTTACATCGTGTTCGGCCCGTTGGTGAACGCCACGACGTCCGTGATGTACGAAGGGACCCCGGACTTCCCTGACAAGGACCGCTGGTGGGAGATCATCGAGCGATACAAGGTGACGGTCCTGTATACCGCCCCCACCGCCGTCCGGACCCACATGAAGTGGGGTCCGGAGTATGCACAGAAGCACGACCTGTCCTCACTGGTCCTGATCGGGTCGGTCGGTGAGCCGATCAACCCGGAGGCCTGGATCTGGTACCGCGACCACATCGGCGGTGGACGCACGCCGGTCGTCGACACCTGGTGGCAGACCGAGACCGGGATGATCCTGATCACCCCTCTGCCGGGGCTGTCGACGCTGAAGCCGGGCTCCGCGTCGCGGCCGTTCCCCGGCATCGAGGCCGCCGTGCTCGACGAGAACGGCCACGAGGTCCCGCCGGGAACCGGCGCCGGATACCTGGTGATCAAGAACCCGTGGCCGGCGATGCTCCGTGGCCTCTACCACGACGACGACCGGTTCAAGGAGACGTACTGGTCGCGGTTCCCCGGCGTCTACATGGCCGGTGACGGGGCGCGGGTCGACGCCGACGGCGACTTCTGGCTCATGGGCCGCATCGACGATGTCATGAACGTCTCGGGGCACCGGCTCTCCACGATCGAGATCGAGAGCGCGCTGGTGGACCACCCCGAGGTCGCCGAGGCCGCTGTGACGGCCCGCAACGACGCCATCACGGGCCAGGCCGTTGTCGCGTACGTGACGCTCAAGGGCGGCAAGGACGGATCCCCGGAGAAGGCGAAGGAGCTGCGGGACCACGTGGCCAAGGTGATCGGCGCGATCGCGAAGCCGGCGAACATCGTGTTCACCCCGGAGCTGCCCAAGACCCGCTCCGGCAAGATCATGCGTCGGCTTCTCCGTGACGTCGCGGAGAACCGGACCCTCGGTGACACGACGACCCTCGCCGATCCCACGGTGGTGTCGGAGATCCAGGCCCGGGCTCAGGTCGAGGCAGACAAGGAAGGCTGACCGACGTCGGAGCTGCGCCGTACCGCCGGTGGGCGGACGGCGCAGTCCCGTCAGCGGGCTGAACCGTACGCAGTCGGCGTACGTTCCAAGGTCGTGGGAGCAATCTCGACCGCCGACGAGGAGCTGCTGCGTCAGCTGTACGTCGACCACGGCCAGGCGTTGCTGGGTTACGCCCGACGGTTGCTGGGCGGCGACACCCACCGCGCGGAGGACGTGGTCCAGGAGACGTTGCTGCGGGCGTGGCGCCATCCCGAGGCGGCAGAGCAAGCAGCCAGGGACGGAACCTCGATTCGCGGCTGGCTGGTCACGGTGGCGCGCAACATCGTCATCGACGGACAGCGGGCGCGGGCCGCCCGGCCGCGCGAGACGCTGGCGCCCGACCAGGCCGACCGTCAGGGCAGCATCGACCCGGCACTGGACCGGGTGCTCGTCGCGCACGAGCTAGCGGACGCCTTGACGGTGCTCACGCCCGAGCACCGCGCCGTTGTGACCGAGCTCTACTTCCGGGACCGGTCCGTGTCCCAGGCCGCGATGGTGCTGCAGGTGCCGCAAGGCACCGTGAAGTCCCGGGCGTACTACGCGCTGCGCGCGCTACGGGTGGCCTGCGAGGAGAGGGGGATCCTGCCGTGAGCTGCCTGGAGGTACGTGAGCAGCTGGCGGTCGCGCTGCTGACGGGGACGACGTGGGACGACGAGCTCGACGATCACCTCGCGGGCTGTGAGGAGTGCCGTCACGAGCTGGCGCAGCTGCGGGAGGTCGTGGACCTCATGGTGTACGCGCCGCCGCAGGACCTCGCCACCCCGATCGAGTCGGACCTGCGCCTGCGCCGGCTCATCGCCGCGGCCGAGCGGGAGCGGGGCCGTCGTCACCGGTGGTCGCTGGTGGCGATCGCTGCGGCTGTCCTTGTGCTGCTGGTGCTTCCCGGTGCCGTCGTCCTCAACCACCTCGTGTCCAGCGGGCCGGCGCCGGTGGTCACGGCGACTGTTGAGTCCAGTGCCACCAACCACGTGACCGGGGTCAGCGCGCACGTGTCGCTCTCGCCGTCGGCGTCCGGGAGCGGTGTGAGCGTCGCGGTCGGCGGCGTGCCCGCGCAGACGCGGTGCTCGCTCGTGGTGGTGGGGAAGGACGGCTCGCGTCAGGTGCTGCTGACCTGGGACGCCAGCTACAGCGGGACGGCCGAGTTCCGCACCAGCACTGACGTCCCCACCGCAGGCATCGCGGGTCTGGACCTCGTCGACGCGTCCAACGGTCACCTGCTGGTTGCCGTCCCGCTGTCCGACTGAGCGCCCGCGCCCCCGGAGGTCTCCGACCGCCTAGGGCCCCGGCAGAGTGCGCTCGCGGCCCTTGAGAGACTGGGGGCATGTCGCATGGATGCCGAGGGTGAACAGGCGCGGGGTAGCGCTGCTCTCCTCAGCACATGTCGTCGACGATCTCTACCAGGGGGCGGTGCCCGCGTTGCTGCCGTTCCTCGTCGCCGAGCGCCAGTACACCTACGCCGCCGTTTCGGGGCTCACCCTCGCCGCGACAGTTCTGTCGTCGGTGACCCAACCGGCGTTCGGGTGGTGGACCGATCGGCGCCCGCGGCGCTGGATGATCCCGGTCGGGATGACCACCGCCGCCGTCGGCGTGGCGCTGGCGGGGTTGATGTCGACGTACGCCCTCACCTGGCTGGTGATCGCGCTGTCCGGGCTGGGGATCGCGGCCTTCCACCCCGAGGCCTCGCGCGCGGCGCGGCAGTCGGCCGGGAAGAGCGCCCGGGGGATGAGCGTCTTCGCGCTCGGCGGGAATGCCGGGTTCGCCCTGGGCGCGTTGGTCACGACGCCGATCCTGCTGGCGTTCGGCCTGCGGGGAACGGTGCTGCTGATCATCCCGGCTCTGGTGATGGCGGTCGTCCTCATCACCAGGCTCGGGGCTGTTCTGGACGGACCGGCGGGTCGACCGCGCGCCTCGCTGCTGCCGACCGGCGTCGATGACTGGCCGGCGTTCCTGCGCCTGACGTCGATCGTCGTGATCCGCTCGATCCTGTTCTTCGGGCTCACCTCGTTCCTGGCCCTGTACTTCATCCACGACCTCGGCGCGTCCGAGCAGGTCGGCGGTGC
>JANWJC010000121.1 GCA_025449595.1 Acidobacteriota bacterium
CACGTCGGCGGCTATCGGGTCGTGCGCGAGATCGAGACGGACAGCCTTGGATCGGTCTACGAGGCCGAGCACCCACGGCTGCAGCGACGCGTCGCGCTGCGGACCATCGGAGCCAACGTCGCGCGCGACGTCAGCTTCTCGCGGCGAGTCCTCCTCGAGCTGCGCTCGTACGTCGCTCTGGAGCACGAAGCGATTCCCCGCCTGTACGAGCTCGCTTACGAGGCGGAGTCACCCTACCTGGTCACCGAGATGGTCGCCGGCAAGACACTCGACGCCGTGTTCGAAGCCGGCGAGCGTTACGAGCCGCTCGGCGTCATCGCGCTCCTGCGCCCGATCGCAAGCGCGCTGGATTATGCGCACTCGCGCGCGACCATCCACCGCGATGTAAAGCCGGCCAACATCCTCCTGGCGGACGACGGGCGGACGCTGCTGACGGGATTCGGCCTGGGCACTGTCGCGTCATTCAATACCGGCCCCGGCACCGGGGGGCCGGTCGCACCGGACTATGTCGCGCCGGAGCGCCTGGTCGGCCGCGAGGTGGATGGGCGCGCTGACGTGTACTCGCTCGCGGCCGTCATCTTCGAAGCGGTGACCGGACGCCGGCCCTTCTCATCGAAGAGCTGGATCGAGACGCTCAGCCGCCGCCTCTACGAACCGCCGCCCAGCGTCCACGACATCGTGCCCGAGATGTCGATGCCGTTTGCCACGGTGCTCCAGCAGGCGATGGACCGCGACCCGAACCGCCGGCCGGCGACAGCCGGCGAGCTGCTCGACCGCCTGGAATCCGCGCTCACCTCACCCAGCGGGAGCGCCGAGGGAGCGCACTGGCTCAAGCCCGTGATGCATCGAGGCAGCATCGGCCTGAGCGCGGTGCTTGTAGTGGTGGTGGGACTGGCAGAGGTCGCGTGGCTGCTGGAAGGCTCAGGCCTAACGCTAGCAATGCACTTCCTCCAGCGCATGTTCGGCCTGCACTAACAAGCTCCACAAGCGTCGCGTGGGCGGCCGGGTTCATCCCGGCCGCGACTTTGTTCAACTACCCCAATCGCGGCGAGGAGTAGCTCTTAGAAATCCCATCGATATACCGGAAGGAGAGCAGCGACTGCGGCGTAGCCGCACTCGCGATGAGAGGAAACCATTCCGGGTTTCCTCTCATATCTTTATGTGTGCCGCCCGTCGATCATGACCACGTTGTCGCACGCGAACAGGCGGTCGACGGTGAATCCCGGACTCAGATTCGACGGATCTTGGCCGATCGCAGTTCCGATCTGCTGGACGATCTGCTGTGCGGGCACGCTCACCCCGAACACCTTCGCCCCTACGGCCATGATCTGGATCGCGCCGCCGCGTGCCACCAGCAGGACAGCGCCAGTCCAGCCGACGCCGTTGTACGCCCCCTTGCCCGTCACGATCGCGCCCGCGGGCGAGCTGGTGGCGATGGTCACGCTCAGGTTCGACAGACCGGACGTGCCGGCGCTTACCGAAGCTGCGAGATCCTGTGCGGTGTAGCCACGACGCACCGCCTTCAGCTGGTCGATGTCCGAGCTGACGCATGGCTCCTTCGCCGCGACCGCGAGAAACGGCTCCTCGCCGGCCGTGCCCAGGCCGCTCACCCCGACCACGAACAGGTTGTAAAGGCCCGCCGGCGCGCTGTCGATGACGACCAGGATCGGCGACGGGCCTGCCTTCGAATACATCTGCCCGTCTGGACCCTGGACCTTGAGCTGCATCGCGCTGCCGGGATAACCGAGCGACGCCTTGACCAGGCCACCACCGGCGTAGCTGTACGTGTACTGCTGCTGGTCGCCGTTGTGAAGCGGTGCGCCGACGTAGTCCTGCTCGGTGCCCAGTGTCGTGCCGGCGGTGACGGCGTCCGAGGCCGCGATCGCAGGCCCGAACGGGTCCAGGAGATCCGGCTGGATGGGGCCCGGGGGTCCGATGTTGCCCTGCGGATCCGCGGTCGCCTGCTGTCCGGCGTGAAGGTGGACGTGGTTCTTGCCGTCGAAGTCGAGCTCGCCGTCGAACAGCTTGACGATCATCGTGCCGTCGTCCTTGATGTAGACCTCGAAGCGCGTCCCGCGGACCGACGCGACGGCCGACTGGCCCGCCACTTGAAAAGTCGCGCCTGCGACCAGGTGCTGGACAGTGGTCAGCGTGCGTCCGATCTTCTCGGTGATCTTGGCGTCGTGCAGAGTTCCGCTCTTCGTGAAATGGTCGGCGTCCAGCCGAATCTCGGTGTCGCTGGCAAGGCGCGTCAGCGTCCCGTCCGGCAGCTGGATCGAGGCGCGGCCCTTGGAGTCGGTCTTCACCGAGTCCCCCGCCTGGACCTGCGAACCTGTCGACGACGGGGTGTAAGCGCCCCCACTGTGCGCCACGGAGGTGGCCGGCTGGTAAACGGTGAGAGTGGCGGACACGTTGACGGCAGCCTGGGCGGACTGGTTGAGCCAGAAGATCCCGCCGGCCACGACCACCACGAAGATCACGAAGGCGAGGAGGAGGCGACGTCCCCCACGGCGTCGAGGTGGGGCCTGTACGGCTACGTTTCGCATGTTGCCCGCGAAAGATAGCTCAAGCCCCGTTTAACGGAGCCATGCTAGGTCCCTTGCCTTCCGGCGAGGCGTCAGCGATGGCCTTCCATCACCATCATCGTGTCGCCGCCGGGCCCGTTGCACGAATACACCCGGTCGACGCTGAAACCGGTGGGCATCGAGGTGATCGCGCTGCCGCCGAACGCGCTGATCCTGGAAACCACTGCCGTCGTCACGCTCACGCCGCGCAGGCTCACCTGGGTGATGACGGCGCCCAGGTTGGGCGTGGCCGCGTAGAAGTCGATGGTCCACTGGACCGGTATGCCTCCGAAGTTCGAGAAGTAGACGATCCGGGCCGACGTGGGGGAGGTGCCCTGCACCTGCAGCGTGATGCCCGTCGAGCCGGAATCGGCGAGCGCCTTCGCGATCTGCGAGTTGCTCAGCGTCTGGCGCACCACCGTCCCCGTGTCCACGTTGCCCGGAGCGCAGGCGGCGTCGGTCGCGAAGGCCAGGGAGTAGGCCTCCCCGGTAGGCGGCACGTCGAGGGCGGTCACGACTGCCTTATAGATTCCAGGCGGCCCGTTGGCGATCTTGACCACGAGCGGCGCCGCGCCTTGCCTGGCGAAGGGGCGGCCGGTCGGGTCGGTCACGGTGACCTTCATCAGGCTGCCCGGATAGCAGAAGGCAAGCGTGAGGTTGCCGCCCGGTGAGTTGTAGTCGCTCTCGGCGGTCTGGCCGTTGGTCAGGTTCTCGCCGCTCGACGACTGCGTCGTGCCCGCGGTGTTGCCGCTCGATGCGGCCCTTGAACACTGAGAGGTGAGCGGGTACGGGTCCTGCGGGTCGGCCACAGTGGATCGCTGGTTGGAAAGCCGGCCATTTGCGTCCGCGTCGATCTGCTGGCCGGCCGAGAGCCGGACGGTGCTCGTGCCGCTGACGGTGACCGTGCCGTCGAACACCTTGATCAGGTTCGTGCCGTTTGCTCGTACCAGCACCTCGAACTCAGTGCCGCGAACCTGGGCGCTGACCGAATGTCCTCCGACCTCGAAGCTTGCCCCGGTGGCGAGATGCTGCACGGAGGTCAGGGTCCGGCCGATCTTCTCGACCACCCCGACCGACTGCAGGTTGCCGTTCTTTTGCAGCTGAACCGCGGTCAGCGTGACCGACGTGTCCGGCGACATGCGGACGTATGAGCCGTCGGGAAACTGGATGGCGGCGTGCCCGGCGGCGCCGGTATGGACCGTGTTCCCCGGGTTGAGGGCTTCGCCCGGAACTCCCGGGTTGCCGTCGACTGTGACGGGTTGGTTGATCACCGCGAGCGCGGCCGGGGCCGACACTGCGGCCGATGCCTGGGCGACGAGAAAGTAGTACCCCCCACCGAACACCAGCAGGCCCGCCAGGACCACCGTCAGCAGGCATCCGCCACACCCGCAGCCACAGCCACGCCCGAAGCAGCCGCCCCGTTTCGTCGTGGCGGCGGGAGGAGCTTGCTGAGGAACCGCCGGAGCCGGCGGTGGCTGTATCGCCATTCGCCGGGGAAGGTTAGCCTGCCGAGGTGCTGAAATCGACGACTAAGCGTGCCGGGTCCGTGAGCGTGAAGGTGCGCAGGCACGCGGCCTTGCTCAGTCCGAGGCCCCACGACACGTAACCCTCGAAGTCCTCGGTCTGCCGGGCCTCCTTGAGCACCGGATACTCGCCGTGTGTGATGTCCGTCGAGCCGGTGAACGTGTTGGCCCCGGTGGCGGAGTGGACGCGCACCAGCACGCCCGAGGTGCCGCTCAAGGTGAGAGTCTGCCCGCTCGCCCCGGATGCGAACACCGGCGAGGCCTGGCGCTTCACCGTGTAGCTGGGGACGACCGCGTCGAACTGGAGGACGAACCGGTCGTAGCCGGCCTGGGTGGCGACGCGGGCCGCGACGACGTTCGCGACTCCAGTCTTGCCCCCGCCCGTGTCAGCGCAGGCGAAGGCGGGCAGGTTGGTGCCAGGCGCGGTGGGTGGGGTGACCGGAGGCTGTTCGATCCGCGGCGCCGAAGCCGGTCCCTGCGACGGGCCCGGACTCACGGCGGCGGCCGGTGCAAGGCCGGTTCCGCAGGCGGTGAGCAAGATGAGCGACAGGAGGAGGGCGGCTTTCACGAGCCAATTAGTATGGTCGAGGCTCCCTGTAGGAGTGCCGAGGTGGCGGAACTGGCAGACGCGTCGGTCTCAAAAACCGATGTCCGCAAGGACGTTCGGGTTCGACTCCCGATCTCGGCACCATGGCCTCCCCGCCATGGGGGGGTGGTCGCTGCCCGAAGGGCACTCACCGGGGGGGTGCTGCTGGTGCAGTCAGCCCGCCCTGGTCCACCTGGCGCCGTCCCAGGTCCACATGTCATGTGCCGATCCCCCGAAGTGGATGATCAGTCCGCGCGCTGAGTCGAATGCCGTGACCGATCCACCGGCGGGGACTCCGCTGACGCTGGCGATCGCAGTCCACTTGGTGCCATCGAAGGTCCAGGCATCCCCCAGGTTCCCAATGAGGACGATCACCCCCCGGCGCTCGTCCAGCGCCATGCTGTAGCTGGCGCTTGCGGTTCCGGTCGTTGTGTTCACCTGAGTCCAGTTGTTGGCACCATCTACAACCCAGGTTGCCGGGCCGCTTTGCAGGTTGCCGTACACAACGGCCGATTTGATCGTGGGCAGGTATGCCATCGCGAAATACGGTCCTTCGCCTCCTGCAGCCAGCGGACGCGGACCGGTCGTGGTCAGCTTGGTCCAGTTGGCTCCGTCCCAGTTCCAGAGGCTCGTCGTGTACGTGCACGGACATGGCCCTGACTCGGGCTGCATCAGGACGGATTTACGAACCGGATCGTAGGCTGCGTTCGGAAAGCCGGGACCAACGTTGAGGACGCCCGGAGGAACCAGCTGCTTCCAATCAGAGCCGTCCCAGCTCCAGGTGTCGGAGATCGGCCCGTTTCCAACGTACCCGCCCTGCAGCAGCACCACACCGCGTGCGGCGTCATAAACAAGGGCCGGGTGCGATCGCGAGGAAGGACTGTGGGCCGGATGCAGCAATTTCCATCCGCTTGCATCCCAGGTCCAGGTCTCGTCTAGAAATGTCGTGCCACCTGCGTAGTCGCCTGGAGTCGGCTGGCCGCCAAACAGAACGAAATTCCCCCGCGCCTGATCGAAGGTTCCTCCGGCGGCGTATCTGGTCGAGGGCCCGGTCCCCGAGGCTGGTGACGGAGCCGGAGTGGGACGTGACGATGAAGGTGGGGGTGCCGTCAAGGGGGATGGACTTGGCGTTCCCGTGGTGGCCGACTGGGCGGGCGTTGCGCCGGTGTTGGCCGCGAGAAACAGCGGCTTGCCGGTGACCATCCTGGACATGCCGATCGCCCCGCCAACTCCGGAGCCGACCCCAATCAAAAACGCCACTCCGACGGCCAGGAACAATCTGGTCCGACTCGTCATTTGCATGTCCTAACGTTCCCCACAAGAAGGGGTTACACGTGCTCGAGGCGGGCGTGAGTTAAGGCGTGGGGACGATGCCCGGGATCACGTAAGCCTCGATCATGGCCACGACCCCGACCGCGCTGGTCAGGATGAGGCTGTACCCGATCACTCGGCGAAAGATCTCGCCCTCCGCGCCGACCTTGTTCACGCCGGCCGCCCCGACCGACAGGTTCTGCGGGCTGATCATCTTGCCCATGACGCCGCCCGAGGAGTTCGTGCCGGCGGTGAGGATGGGGCTCACGTTGTGCAGCTGCTGCGCCGTCTGCGCCTGCAGCGGGCCGAACAGCGTGTTGGATGAAGTGTCGCTTCCGGTGAGGAAGACGCCAAGCCAGCCCAGGAAGGCAGCGACAAACGGGAATATGACGCCCGTCTTCGACAGCGCGATCGCCATGCTCGAGGTCATACCCGAGTAGTTCATGAGCTGCG
>JANWJC010000122.1 GCA_025449595.1 Acidobacteriota bacterium
GATCTGGGCGCCAATGCCTGGAGATGACACAAGGAGGCATCGTGGCGGCGTCAACGACAACCGCCCGCAAGACTGCAGCCCGCAAGGCTCCAGTCAAGAAGACGGTCGCGAAGAAGGCCGTCTCGAAAACCGCGGCGCGCAAGACGACAGCACGCAAGACCACCGCCAAGAAGGCACCGGCGAAGAAGACCACTGCACGCAAGACCACCGCGCGCAAGACCACCGCCAAGAAGGCACCGGCCAAGAAGACGACCGCGCGCAAGACCGCGGCGAAGAAGGCTCCGGCGAAGAAGACAGCCGCGAAGAAGACCACCGCGCGCAAGACCACCGCGCGCAAGACCACCGCCAAGAAGGCACCTGCGAAGCGGGCGACGGCCAAGAAGGCCCCCGCGCGCAAGGCAGCGGCCAAGAAGACGACGGCGCGCAAGACCACCGCCAAGAAGGCGCCGGCGAAGAAGACGACTGCCCGCAAGACCACCGCGAAGAAGACGACCGCGCGCAAGACCACCGCGCGCAAGACGACGGCCAAGCGGGCATCCCGCTAGCTCCCGACCAGCAACGAGTGAAGAGCCCGGCCCCCCGTGGGGTCGGGCTCTTCACTGTCACGGGTACGTCGGGTCAGGCATCCTCCTGCTCGTCGAACGCCTCGTTGCGCTTGCGCATCCGTTCCAGGACCCCTTCGGCCTCGGCGCGGGTGTCGTACGGTCCGAGTCGCTCGGAGTTCGGGTCCCCCTGTCCCTGCTCCACCTTCTGCGTCCGCAGGTTGAACCACCATTGACCGTCCACGGTCGGCCTCCACAGCTCCGGTGCATCGTCGACCCGATCGTAGGATGACTGTCATGACCCTCATGCAAGGAACCGTCTCGCCGGTGCGCGAGGTGCCGCGTCACATCCCGCGTCCGGAGTACGTCGGCCGACCCGGCCCGGCGCGCTTCACGGGCCCGGAGGTCAAGGACGCAGACACCATCGCCGCGATGCGGGTCACGAGCAGGATCGCGGCGCAGGCACTGCAGGAGGTGGGACGGCACATCGTCCCCGGGATCACGACCGACGAGCTCGACCGGATCGGGCACGAGTTCCTTGTCGCGAACGACGCCTACCCGAGCACGTTGGGCTACCGCGGGTTCCCGAAGTCACTGTGCACCTCGCTGAACGAGGTGATCTGCCACGGGATCCCGGACACCTCCGTGCTGCAGGACGGCGACATCTGCAACATCGACATCACCGCCTTCAAGCACGGCGTGCACGGGGACACCAATGCGACGTTCCTCGTCGGCGAGGTGGACGAGGAGTCCCGGCTCCTGGTCGAGCGCACGCGGGAGGCCACGATGCGAGGCATCAAGGCGGTGACTCCGGGTCGCAGCCTCAACGTGGTGGGGCGGGTCATCGAGTCCTACGCGAAGCGCTTCGGCTACGGCGTCGTACGCGACTTCACCGGTCACGGGATCGGCTCGGCCTTCCACTCCGGCCTCGTCGTGCCGCACTACGACGACCCGCGCGCCACGACGATGCTCGAGCCCGGGATGACGTTCACCATCGAACCCATGCTCACGCTCGGCACCTACCAGTGGGACATGTGGGACGACGGCTGGACCGTCGTCACCAAGGACCTATTGCGGTCCGCACAGTTCGAACACACCGTGCTGGTGACCCAGTCCGGTGTGGAAGTGCTGACCACCCCCTAGTCTCTGCGCATGAGCAGCGCACCACGAGGTACCGCCTGGCCGACCGACGTACGCACACTGGCGGTCGACATCGGCGGCAGCGGCTTCAAGGCCGCGGTGCTCGACCCGCACGGCGAGATGATCGGTGAACGCGTACGGATCGACACGCCCTACCCCTGCCCGCCGGAGAAGTTCATCCCGGCCGTCGTCTCGCTGACCACGTCCTTGCCCCAACACCACCGGGTGACCGTGGGTTTCCCCGGTCTCGTGCGCGGCGGCAAGGTGCGCTACATCGTGTCGTTGAGTCGGCCCGCCTACGGTGCCGAGATCGACCCCGCGCTGACCAAGCAGTGGCAGGACTTTGCACTGGAGGATGCTCTGACCTCGGCCTTCGGGCTGCCGACGAAGGTCGCCAACGACGCCGACGTGCAAGGCTGCGCCGTCGTCGAGGGCGTGGGTCTGGAGTTCGTGATGACCCTCGGCACGGGTGTCGGCGCTGCGCTGTTCAGCGACGGCCGGCTGCTGCCTCATCTCGAGCTCGGGCACGCGCCGTTCCGCAGGCACGGCTCTGTCGAGGACGAGCTGGGCAACGTCGCCCGCGAGCAGATGGGCAACAAGAAGTGGCGCAAGCGAGTCGCCCAGGCGGTCGCCGCATACGACAAGTACCTGTTCTTCGACCACATCTACATCGGTGGCGGGAACGCCAAGCACCTCGAGGCGGAGCGCCTTCCCGACAACGCCACGATCGTGGCGAACACGGCCGGGATCACCGGCGGGGTACGGATCTGGTCGATGGCGCCGTGAACACTGGGCCGGCCGGCGCACCTAGTTCGACTTTCAACTATGGACCGAATCGACTATCCTGAGATCATGACCCGCTGGCTGGACGCGACCGAACAGCAGCACTGGCGCGCCTGGGTGGCGGCATCCACCCTGCTGCGCGAACGGCTCTCGCACGAGCTGCAGGCCGAGCACGCGATCTCGCTGAGCGACTACGAGATCCTGGTACGCCTTTCCGAGGCGCCGAATCGCTCGATGCGCATGAGTGCGCTGGCCGATCACACCCTGGCCAGCCGCAGCCGGCTCTCTCACCAGATCGACCGCATGGAGAAGGCCGGGATGGTGCGGCGAGAGGCCTGCCCGAGCGACCGCCGCGGCCAGCTCGCCGTCCTGACCGAGGACGGCTGGGACGCCCTTGTCGCCGCGGCCCCGACACATGTGGAAGGCGTACGTCGTCACCTCGTCGACGTCCTCACACCCGCGCAGTTCTCGGCCCTGGGCCAGGCGAGTCGACTGGTCGCTGACGGTCTCAACGACTGCGAGGCCGACCGCGTCGGCTGACCGCCGAGTTGCTGGGCCGGCTCACTGACCCGGCCGTCGCGACGTCCCTGGGTCTGTCTGCGCCCGTACCCGAAGGACGCGTTGCAGGTCATCGAGCTGGTCGTCGAGAACTCGCGCCAGCGCCTTCGTGGCGCTGCCGCGCCGCAGGCACTCGCGCCCCGCCGCGAGCGTCACCGGATCGACGTCGTGGAACGGGAATCCCGGACCGCCGACCGCCGCTGCCACCGAGGGCCCGCGACGCGCCGCGACCTGCACGGCGGCGTCGAAGTACCGCATGACGAACGGTGACAGCAGGTCGCGCTGCTCGGGATGCCAGAACCCGCGCGCAGTCGCCTCCACGTCGTACGTCGAGGCCAGCTCCGAGTCCGCCGCGGCGCCGAACATCACCTCCCAAGCCGCTTCCTTGGCGCCGCGATCCGGCAGCGCCGCCCGGCAGCGCGCGGCCTGCTCCGGGCCCTCGCCGCTGGTGTCGTGCACCAGCCAGTACCCGATCCGGTCCTCATCGACCTCGCCGAGCACGCTGAGGCGCAGCAGGATGCGCCACCGCAGGTCGCTGTCGACCACCGTGCCACCCGCCAGCGAGCCGGCATCGAGACTGTCGCGCAGGTCCTCGACGTCCACGTCCGTCACCGCCGCGCTGACCGCGCCACGAGCCGCCGCGAGGCGAAGCCCTGCCTCCGAGCGCTCGCCGGCGCCCGGGTGCACGAGCCGGCACGTGTCTCCGAACGACACGAGCGCCTCGGTGCGAAGCAGCGGGTCCAGGTAGCGGTCGATGACCTGGTCCCGGGCGAAGGTCAGCACCCCCTGTGCGACGAAGAGGTTGTCCTCATGAGGCAGCGCCCGCCCGACGAGGGTCAGGTAGTCCGACGCCGCCAGCTCGCCGTCGCGGACCAGGTCACGGGCCAGCGTCCAGAGCGCGGCCCGCCCGATCGCTTCGGGAACGACGCTCAGGCACGAGAACACGGTCTGCATGGAACGGTCGTCGAGGCGCACCTTGGCGAAGTCGAGGTCCCCGTCGTTGAGCAGCATCAGATCCGCCGGCGGCCCGGGCAGCTCGACGCGCGTCGAGGTCTCACCCGCCGGCAGCGTGACCCTCGTCCGGTCTCGCAGCTGCACCCGCAGCGGATCGACCAGGATGTCGTACCGTCCCAGCGCAACCCGGTGGGTCCGCAGGCCCGGGTGCTCGATGCGGTCCGGGTCGCGTCCTGGCAAGGGACCGCCCTCGCGCGACGCGTCCTCGTCGCCGCGTACGAGCCGCAGTGTGTCCACCCCCGCGGTCCGCAGCCACTGCTCGGCCCAGAGCCGGGCGTCCTTTCCGGACTCGTGGGCAAGGGCATCGAGCAGGTCCGGCAGCGTCGCCACACCGAACCGGTGCTCCCGAAGGAATCGGTTGACACCAGCGAGGAACACCTCCTCCCCCAGCCACGCTACGAGCTGGCGCAGCACCGAAGCGCCCTTCTCGTACGAGATCGCGTCGAAGTTGGCCAGCGCCCGTTCCGTGTCGAGGACCTCGAGCGCTGCGGGCGCCACCGGGTGGCTCGACGGACGCTGGTCCGCGTCGTAGCCACGCACCTTGTGAGTCATCGCGAACGCGGTCCAGGTCTGCGTGAACCGGGTCGCCGAAGCAAGGACCTCGAACCCCATGTACTCGGCGAACGACTCACTGAGCCACAGGTCGTCCCACCAGCGCATCGTGACCAGGTCACCGAACCACATGTGCGCCATCTCGTGCGCGATGACGGCCCCCCGGTGCATGCGCTGCACGTCCGTCACGTCCGAGCGATAGACGTACTCGTCGCGGAACGTGATGCAGCCCGGGCTCTCCATCGCGCCCCAGTTCAGCTCGGGCACGAACGCCTGGTCGTACGAGTCGAACGGGAAGGGCTCGTCGAAGAGCTCGGCGTAGCGGTCGAAGCAGGCGTACGTCAGGGCCAGGATCTCCGGCGCCTGCTCGTCCAGGAACTCGGCCAGGGAGCGCCTGCAGTGCAATGCGAACGGCGTGCCGCGGTGCTCGCCCGCCACGGTGCGAAGCGGACCGGCGACCACGGCGAACAGGTACGTCGACAGCGCCGGCGTCACAGCGAAATCCCAGCGACCTGCGGTCGACGCGCCCAGCGGACGTCCGTTGCTGACGACGGTCCACTCGCTCGGCGCGGTCACCACGACCTTGATCGGCGCCTTGAGATCGGGCTGGTCGAAGTTTGCGAACACCCGCTGCGCATTGTCGACGCCGAGGTACGCACCGACGTATGTCTGCTCGTCGACCGGATCGCAGAAGCGGTGCATGCCCTCGCCGGTCCTGACGTACGGCATCTCGGCCTCGACGACCAGCTCGTTCTCGGCGCGCAGGTCGGTGAGCGCAAGTCGGTTGCCCACCAGGGCGCTCACGTCGACGGCGCGGCCGTTCAGAGTCGCTCCCAGCAGGCGGGTCGCACGCAGCTCGACGAACGTCGCGGCGCCCGGTGTCCGGCAGCCGAACCGCAGGACCGTCCGCGACCAGAACTGGTCAGCGCCTCGGGTGAGATCGAGCTCCACCTCGTAGCCGAGGACGAACACGAGGTCGGCACGCTCGCGCGACTCCGCGAGGGTCAGCACGGACGCTCGACCGTCCATCCGGGCTCCTCGGGTCGCACCGTACCTGCCGCGTGGACGACGACAGTACGCCGCAACAACGCGCC
>JANWJC010000123.1 GCA_025449595.1 Acidobacteriota bacterium
CGGCCACCCAGCGCGAGCTCGCTGCCGCGCAGACCACCGTCGGGCGGGCCGACTCCACGGTGGACCAGATGGCCCGCACCGCGTACACCGGCGGCGGTATCAGCCAGTTCATGGAGGTCCTGACCTCCACCAGTCCGCAGCAGTTCCTGGACCGGGTGGCCGCGATGGGGGAGGCCTCCCGCGCCGCCAACGGGGACCTCGACCTGGCCCAGCAGGCCCGCCTCGCCTTGGCCCAGCACGAGGTCGAGCTGGCCCAGGACAAGGCGATCGCCGCGGACGTGGCGGCCCTCGCGGTGCAGCAGCAGGGCCAGATCGCCACGCAGATCAAGGCGGGGCAACAGCTGCTCGCGTCCCTGCAGGCTCAGGCGCGTGCCCAGCTGGAGGCGCTGCAGGCCGCACAGCGACAGGCCGAGATCAACCAGGCCCGGATCGCGGCGGCCGGCATCGTCGTACCCGCTGGGGCGCCGACCGGACCGGAGTCCCAGCGCGCCATGACCGCAGTGGCCTTCGCGCTCTCGCAGGTCGGGGGCATCTACTCGATGAACGCGGACCCGCCGAAGACGTGGGACTGCTCCAAGCTGACCGCGTACGCCTGGGGCCTGGCGGGGGTGAAGCTGACGCCGTACTCGTACAGCCAGTGGTCGGAGACCCAGCGGATCCCCGTGTCCGCGCTGCAGCCCGGCGACCTGCTGTTCTACTTCGGCCTCGGCGCCCACCACGTGATGATGTATGTCGGAGGAGGGGCGGCCGTGAGCGCCTCGAGCCCGAGCCAGGGCGTCCAGCTGGTCACCGACCCGTTCGGCGGGTGGTACGGCCCGCGCTTCTCCGGTGCCGGCAGGGTCGTCATCTGAGGTCTGTAGGGGACCTGGTCAGCCCAGGGACTCCTTGGCCGCGGCGACGACGTTGCCGGCCGTGAAACCGAACTCCTCGAACAGCTTCGCGGCGGACGCCGAGGCCCCGTAGTGCTCCAGCGAGACCGCGACGCCCCGGGTCCCGAGGTACTTCCACCAGCCCTGCGCGATGCCGGCCTCGACGGAGACCCGCGCGCTCACCGAGGGCGGCAGGACGGACTCCCGGTAGTCGGCGTCCTGGTCCTCGAACCACTCCAGGCAGGGCATCGACACGACGCGGGTCCGGATCCCCTCGGACTCCAGGATCGTGCGGGCCGCGACCGCGAGCTGCACCTCCGAGCCGGTGGCCATCACGATGACGTCGGGCAGGCCGGCACCGCTCGCCTCCGCGAGCACGTACCCGCCGCGCGCCACGCCCTCCGCCGACGCGTAGACGGTGCGGTCCATGGTTGGCACGGTCTGCCGGGTCAGCGCCAGCCCCACCGGGCGGCGGTGCTCCAGGGCGGTACGCCAGGCCACCGCCGTCTCGTTCGCGTCCGCGGGGCGTACGACCGAGAGCCCTGGGATGGCCCGCAGCGCCCAGAGGTGCTCGACCGGCTGGTGGGTCGGACCGTCCTCACCCAGCCCGATGGAGTCGTGGGTCCAGACGTACGTCACCTGGGTCTGCATGAACGCCGCGAGCCGGACCGACCCGCGCATGTAGTCGCTGAAGGTGAGGAACGTGCCGCCGAAGGGACGCAGCAGCCCGGAGGCGGCCAGTCCGTTCAGGGCCGCTCCCATGGCGTGCTCGCGGATGCCGAAGTGCAGGACCCGGCCGTACGGTGACTGGCTCTTTCCGAAGGGCGACGTGGGTGACACCTGGGTGCCGGGGGGTAGGAAGGACGCGGCCCCCTCGATCGTGGTGTTGTTGCTCTCGGCGAGGTCGGCCGATCCGCCGAGGAACTCCGGCACCGCGGCGGCGATCGCCTGGATCACGTCTCCGGACGCCTTGCGGGTGGCCAGGTCCTTGCCGGCGGGGAACACCGGCAGCTCCAGGCCGTCCGGCAGCGCGCCGGAGCGCAGCCGGTCAAGCAGCGAGGCCCGGGCGGGCTGCGCGACCCGCCAGGCCTCGTACCCGACGTCCCACGCGGCGCGCAGGGCCGCACCCCGCTGCTTGACCTCACGGGCGTGGGCCAGCACGTCGTCGGCGACCTCGAAGGACTTGTCCGGGTCGAAGCCCAGGATGCGCTTGGTGGCAGCGACCTCGTCGGCACCCAGAGCGCTGCCGTGCGCCTTGCCAGTGTTCTGCAGCGTCGGCGCCGGCCACCCGATGATCGAGTGCAGCTCGATGAAGGAGGGACGCTCGGTCTCCGCGCGCGCCGCGTCGAGGGCCGCGGCCAGTGCCAGGACGTCGACCGCCCCGTCGCGTCCGAGCGGCACCTTCTGCACGTGCCAGCCGTACGCCGCGTATCGCGCCGTCGTGTCCTCGCTGAGCGCGATCGCCGTGTCGTCCTCGATCGAGATGTGGTTGCGGTCGTACACGAGGGTGAGGTTGCCCAGCCGCTGCGTCCCCGCCAGCGAGGACGCCTCACTGGTGATGCCCTCCTCGATGTCGCCGTCGGAGGCGATCACGTAGACGTGGTGGTCGAACGGGCTCTGACCCGGTGCCGTGTCGGGGTCGAGCAGGCCACGCTCGTACCGGGACCCCATCGCCATCCCCACGGCGACGGCCAGCCCCTGGCCGAGCGGGCCGGTGGTCGTCTCCACCCCGACGGTGTGGTGCACCTCCGGGTGGCCCGGCGTCAGCGAGCCCCAGGTCCGGAATGCTTCCAGGTCGCTCAGCTCCAGCCCATAGCCGGACAGGTAGAGCTGGATGTAGAGCGTGAGCGAGGAGTGCCCGCAGGACAGCACGAACCTGTCCCGGCCGAGCCAGGTGGCGTCGGCGGGGTCGTGGCGCAGGTAGCGCTGGAAGAGCAGGTACGCCGCCGGTGCCAGGCTCATGGCCGTGCCGGGGTGCCCGTTGCCCACCTTCTGGACCGCGTCGGCGGCGAGGACACGCACCGTGTCGACCGCTCGGCGATCGAGGTCGCTCCAGTCGCGGGCGGGGTCGAACGGGGCAAGGGCGTCGGTGGCATTCGTCACGAGCAACGACCCTACCGGCGCGTCGATGGCGCCGCGGATCGGCGGATACACTCGGGCCCGACCTCCGGGGCCTGGCACCGGTCCTGCGTCCTTCGAGGTTTCCCGCGTGACTGCCACAGATCCGCGAGCTGCTCACAGCGGGCTCGGCGGCGGCGTCGGCCCGCGCGATGGCCTCGCGCCGGCCGCACCGCTGCAGGCCGTGGAGTCGCGCGGACTGCAACGGCGGGTGCGGGCGTACATCACGCTCACCAAACCGCGGATCATCGAGCTGCTGCTCGTCACCACCGTCCCGGCGATGTTCTTGGCCAGCAACGGCTTGCCACACCTGGGACTGGTGGCCATCACCCTGGTCGGCGGGATGCTTGCCGCCGGCGGGGCGAACACCCTCAACTGCTTCCTCGACCGCGACATCGACCGGATCATGGTGCGCACCGGTCACCGCCCGCTGGTCACCGGGGAGGTCAGCCCGCGCGGCGCCCTGATCTCGGGCCTGGCGCTGTCGGTGGTCTCGGTCCTGTGGTTCGCGCTGCTGACCAACCTGTTGGCCGCGGCCCTCACCGCGATCGCGATCCTGGCGTATGTCGTCGGCTACACGTTGCTGCTGAAGCGGCGTACCCCGCAGAACATCGTGTGGGGCGGCGCGGCGGGCTGCATGCAGGTCCTGATCGGCTGGAGCGCAGTGACCGGCTCGCTGGCGCTCGCCCCGTGGGTGCTGTTCGCGGTGCTGTTCTTCTGGACCCCGCCGCACTACTGGCCGCTGTCGATGAAGTTCCGAGCGGACTACAAGGCCGCCGGGGTCCCGATGCTGCCGGTCGTCGCCTCCACCGGCCGGGTGGCGACGGAGATCATCGGCTACTCCTGGGCCATGGTCGTGAGCTCGCTGGTGCTCGTACCGGTCGCGCACACCGGCCCGGTCTACGCCGTGGTCGCGCTGCTGCTCGGCGGTTGGTTCCTGGTCGAGGCGCACCAGCTGCTCAACCGCAACCGCCGCGGCGTCGACCCACGGCCGATGCGCCTGTTCCACCTGTCGATCACGTACGTGTCCCTGCTGTTCCTCGCGGTCGCCGCGATCCCGTTCACCCGCTTCTGACCGCCGAACGCGAGTCCATGATCGCCATCTCGGGTCAGATCATGCAGTTCAACTGCCTAGATCGCCCCAAGGGGAAGATCAAGGGAGTTCGCCACGCCGCGGGTGCGGGTGCACAGCAGCAGGTAGAGCGAGCAGCTCCAGACCAGGCAGGCACCGAGCAGGTGGAACGCTACGACGGCCCACGGCAGGCCGGTGAAGTACTGCACGTAGCCGATCAGTCCTTGTGACAGGGCGACCACCAGGGCGAGGGCGACGGCGCGACGGGGACGACGTGGCGCGTCGGTGATCCGCAGTGCCAGGGCGATCGCGAAGAGCACGCCGAGGTAGAGCATCACGACGTCGGCGTGCAGCCAGCTGACCATGGATGGGTCCAGGCCGAATCGCGGCGTACCGATGGCCCCGGAGTCCGGGCCGCTGCCGGTGACGATCGTGCCGAGCACGATGACGACGGCCGCGAACGCCACGGCCAGCCATGCCGCCCATCTCACCTCGAGGCGTACGACCACCCGCAACGGCTGGTCACCTGGTTCCGCGCTGCGCACGACGAGCGCGACGCAACCGGCGACGATGAGCAGCGAGAGCAGGAAGTGGCTGGCAACCAGCGCTGGGTTCAGCCCGGTCAGCACCGTGAGCCCGCCGAGCACCGCCTGCGGGATCGTGCCCAGCAGCGGGACGCACGCGAGGGCGACCACCGGCCGGCGGACCGGTCGGCCGGCCTCGCGCTGGGTCCGTACGTACTGCAGCGCCGTGACCACGGCCGCGATCGCCAGCGCGCCGACGAGAAAGGTCATGGTGCGGTTGCCGAACTCGACGTACTTGTGCCAGGACTGCTCCTGGTGAGCGACGGGCACGAAGGAGCCTGGGACGCACTGCGGCCACGTCGGACAGCCCAGGCCGGAGCCTGTGAGCCGTACCACCCCACCGGTGACGACTATCAGGATCTGTGCGACGAGGTTCGCCCGGAACACCCGTTGCGCCCACGGCACCAGTTCTCCGGTTGGGGCTGCAGGCGCGGTGGTGACAGTGGGGACCCGGGTCGTCACGGGACGAGGGTATGGCGCGTTCCTCCGATCGGCCGAACTTGGGGGTACTTACGTTCCACGGCCGCCGAGACGCGCGCCGATCGTGAGATCATGACGCGTTCGGGCAGACGCGTTCGGCCAGACCAGAGAGAGCAGGCCCCCGTGACGATCGGATACGCCTCCGGCGTGTTCGACATGTTCCACATCGGGCACCTGAACATCTTGCGACAGGCGAGCCTGGGCTGCGACCACCTGATCGCCGGCGTGGTGACGGACGAGGCGGTCCTGCAGATCAAGGGCCGGGCCCCGGCGATCCCGCAGCTGGAGCGGATGCAGATCGTGGCGGCTATCCGCTATGTCGATGAAGTCGTGTCCGACGACTCCGCCGACAAGCTGCAGGTCTGGCACGCACACCCGTTCGACGTCATCTTCAAGGGCGATGACTGGAAGGGGACCGCCAAGGGCCGGCGCCTGGAGTCGGCGATGGCCGGCGTCGGCGTCGAGGTGGCCTACTTCCCGTACACCGTCCACACCTCGAGCACGCAGCTGCGGCGCTTCCTCGACGGCGCCTGAGGACCGGGACTACTCCCAGCGGAACGTGCGGGCAGCCAGGGCGGTGGCGCCCACGCCCCACGCCAGCAGCACCAGCAGGGGTCCGACGACGGCGGACAGGCCCTTCCCGTGCAGCAGCACGTCGCGCAGGCCCTCGCCGAGCGCGCCGGATGGCAGCAGCCGCACCACGTCGGCCACGGGGGACGGGAGCTTGTCCAGCGGTACGACGACGCCGCCACCGAGCAGCAGCAGCAGGTAGATCGCGTTGGCGGCGGCCAGGGTCGCCTCGGCCCGGAGCACTCCGGCCAGCAGCAGCCCGAGGGCGCTGAAGGCCAGCGTCCCGAACAGCAGGAGCAGCACCGCGGCCGGCCAGGAGCCGTTCGGAGACCAGCCGAGCAGGTACGCGGCCACCACGAGGATCACCAGCTGCCCGAACTCGACGACCACGACCGCCAGACTCTTGGCGGTGACAAGTCCCCCGCGTGAGAGGGGGGTCGCGCCCAGCAGCTTCAGGACGCCGTACCGGCGCTCGAACCCCGTCGCGATGGCCTGCGACGTGAACGCCGTCGACATGATCGCCAGGGCCAGGATCCCGGGGGCCACCTCGTCGATGGCAGGTCCGGAACCGAGGCTGACCACCCGGGTCTGCGACAGCCCGCCCAGCAGCACCAGCGGGATCACGAGCGTGAGCAACAGCTGTTCGCCGTTGCGCAGGGTGCTGCGCACCTCGGTGAGCGTCTGCGTGGTGACCCGGGTCCACACCGGTGCCGCGCCGGGACGAGGTGCCAGCGAGCCGCGGGCGCGGTTGTCGGGCCGGTCCGTCATGGCCGCAGCTCGCGACCGGTGAGCTCCAGGAACACGTCCTCGAGCGAACGACTGCCGCTGCTGAGCGAGGTGGCCATCACGTCGTGGGCGGCGCACCAGGCGGTGACGGCTGCCAGCAGGGCGGGGCCGATGTCACCGTCGACGCGGTAGCTGCCGGCCGGACCTTCCACGACCCGGGTGCCGGTGGGCAGCGCCGTGGCGAGAGATTCGGTGTCCAGTCGCGGTGGAGCCTGGAACCGAAGCGACTGGGCCGAGTCGCTGGTCAGCTGCTGCGGGGAGCCGCTGACGACGAGTCGCCCCTCGTCCACGATCGCCACGACGTCGGCCAGCCGCTCCGCCTCGTCCATCAGGTGGGTCGTGAGCACGACGGTGACGCCGTCCTCGCGGAGCTGGCGGACCAGGTCCCACACGGCGTGCCGCGCCTGCGGGTCCAGTCCTGCGGTCGGCTCGTCGAGGAAGACGAGCGCCGGCCGGCCGATCACGGCGACAGCGAGCTTGACCCGCTGCTTCTCGCCTCCGGACATCCGGCGGAACGGGGTACGGCCGAGCCCGGACAGTCCCAGCCGCTCCAGCAGCGGCGCCACCGGCAACGGGTCACGGTAGAAGGACGCCATCGCCCGCAGCGCGCCGGCCGCCGTCGAGGCGGGAGCAACCCCGCCCTCCTGCAGCATCACCCCGACCTGCGGGCGCAGCGCCGCGCCGTCCGTACCGGGGTCAAGACCGAGGACGCGTACCCGCCCGGCCGCCGCCTTGCGGTAGCCCTCGCAGCACTCGACCGTGGAGGTCTTCCCGGCACCGTTGGGTCCTAGGACCGCCGATACCGCACCGCTGGGCAGCGCCAACGACAGCCCGTCCACCGCAACCTTGCTGCCGTACCGGACGACCAGGGCCTCGATGAGGACGGCAGGCTCGGGTGACGGCACGAGCCGAAAGTCTAGGAGCACGTGCCAGGACACATCGCCGGGCCGGGGTCCGGGGCAAGAGCCGTTCCCGACCGAGGGACCCCGGATTCGACTCGGTCGCGCTTATCGGCAACACTTGTGTTGTGAAAACCCCGGTGGCGCCGCCTGCAGGCGTGGCGACCCGGCCGGCTGCGGGACCGACCGCGAGCCCGGCCGGCGCTGCCACGCGGGTGGCAGCGGCCCTGCTCGAGGGTGGACCGCAGACCGCCGCGGCGCTCGCGACCCACCTGGAGCTGACGGGCACCGCCGTACGACGGCACCTGGACACCCTGCTGGCTGCCGGGCACGTGGTCGCGGGGTCGCGGGCGCCGTACGGCCCTGGGGCCGGAGCGCCCACGCGCCGGGGACGTGGGCGACCGGCCCGGGTCTACACCCTGACCGCGACCGGCCGTGACGCTTTCACGCAGGGCTACGACGATCTGGCAGTCGACGCGCTGCAGTTCCTGGCCGACCATGCAGGCGAGCAGGCCGTCGCCGCGTTCGCCCGTGGGCGTGCGGCCGAGCTGGAGAGTCGCTACGCCGGGGTCCGCACCAGCGCCGACCCCGTCGTCGCGCTCGCCGAGGCGCTCAGCGCCGACGGGTACGCAGCGACCACCGTCCCGGGCCCGCTCGGGGTGCAGGTGTGCCAGCACCACTGCCCGGTCGCCCACGTGGCCGAGCGGTTCCCCCAGCTGTGCGAGGCCGAGGCCGAGGCCTTCACGAACCTGCTGGGCACTCACGTGACCCGGCTTGCGACCATCGCCGGTGGCGACGGTGTCTGTACGACCCTGGTGCCGCAGCTCAGCGGTGCTCGTCCGAGCGTTCCCCGGAAGGACACGCGATGACCACAACCACTCACCCCGAGCTCGACGGGCTGGGTCGATACCAGTTCGGCTGGTCCGACTCCGACGCAGCAGGGTCCGGGGCGCGGCGTGGGCTCAACGAGGACGTCGTACGCAACATCAGCGCGCTCAAGGACGAGCCGGACTGGATGCTGCAGATGCGGTTGAAGGCATTGCGACTGTTCACCAAGAAGCCGATGCCGTCCTGGGGTGCCGACCTGTCGGGCATCGACTTCGACAACATCAAGTACTTCGTGCGCTCGACCGAGAAGCAGGCCACGTCCTGGGACGACCTGCCCGACGACATCAAGAACACCTACGACCGGCTCGGGATCCCCGAGGCCGAGAAGCAGCGGCTCGTCTCCGGCGTCGCAGCCCAGTACGAGAGCGAGGTCGTCTATCACAAGATCCGCGAGGACCTCGCCGAGGAAGGGGTCATCTTCCTCGACACCGACAGCGGACTGCGTGAGCACGAAGACCTGTTCCGGCAGTACTTCGCATCGGTGATCCCCAGCGGTGACAACAAGTTCTCGGCGCTCAACACCGCCGTGTGGTCCGGGGGCTCGTTCATCTACGTCCCCAAGGGCGTCAAGGTCGACATCCCGTTGCAGGCGTACTTCCGGATCAACACCGAGAACATGGGCCAGTTCGAGCGGACGCTGATCCTGGTCGATGAGGGTGCGTACGTCCACTACGTCGAGGGCTGCACCGCCCCGACGTACTCCTCGGACTCGCTGCACTCCGCGGTCGTGGAGATCGTGGTGAAGAAGGGTGCGCGGTGCCGTTACACCACCATCCAGAACTGGTCCAACAACGTCTACAACCTCGTGACCAAGCGCGCTGTCGCGCACGAGGGCGCGACGATGGAGTGGATCGACGGCAACCTCGGCTCCAAGGTCACCATGAAGTACCCGGCCGTGTGGCTGATGGGCGAGCACGCCACCGGCGAGACGCTGTCCGTGGCCTTCGCCGGGGCCGGTCAGCATCAGGACGCCGGCTCCAAGATGGTTCACGCGGCACCGAACACGTCCAGCACGATCATCAGCAAGTCCGTCGCCCGTGGCGGCGGCCGGACGTCGTACCGCGGTCTCGTGCAGGTCAACGAGGGTGCGCACGGTTCTCGCTCGACCGTGAAGTGCGACGCGCTGCTCGTCGATGACATCAGCCGCTCTGACACGTACCCCTATGTCGACGTCCGCGACGACGACGTGTCGATGGGGCACGAGGCGACCGTCAGCAAGGTCAGCGACG
>JANWJC010000124.1 GCA_025449595.1 Acidobacteriota bacterium
ACATCGGCAACCAGGACATCACCGGTACCAAGCCGTACAAGCGCCCGGTCAACACTGTCTTCCAGAGCTATGCGCTGTTCCCGCACATGGACATCTTCGAGAACGTCGCCTTCGGGCTCCGTCGGCGCCGTTCGAAGTCGGTGAAGCAGCAGGTGGACGACGTCCTCGAGCTGGTCGAGCTGACCGCACTGGCCAAGCGCCGGCCACAGCAGCTCTCCGGCGGTCAGCAGCAGCGGGTCGCGCTTGCCCGCGCGATCGTGAACCGCCCGGGCGTGCTGCTGCTGGACGAGCCGTTGGGGGCCCTGGACCTCAAGCTGCGCCGGCAGATGCAGGTCGAGCTCAAGCAGATCCAGACGGAGGTCGGTCTCACCTTCGTCCACGTCACGCACGACCAGGAAGAGGCCATGACCATGGCCGACACGATCGCTGTGATGAACGGCGGCCGGATCGAGCAGCTCGGCGCCCCCGTCGAGCTGTACGACGCGCCCCGCACCACGTTCGTCGCGAACTTCCTGGGACAGTCCAACCTGGTGCAGGGGACGGTCACCTCGACCACAGGGGACCGCCTGGTCGTCGACCTGCATGGCACCACCGGATCGGTCCTGAAGTCCCGGGCGGCCGTGAGCAGCGGTCAGATCCTGGTAGGTATCCGGCCCGAGAAGCTCCACGTCATCACCGACACCGAGCCGCACCCGGAGCTGGACGTCGTTCCCGGCGGCGTGATCACCGATGCGTCGTTCATCGGCGTCAGCACCCAGTACTTGGTCCGCATGCCGTGGGGCCAGGAGCTGGTGGTGTTCGAGCAGAACCGCGAGTCCACCAGGGTCCTGAGCAGGGGGACGAAGGTCGCGTTGGGCTGGAACCCCGAGCACAGCTTCGGACTCAGCGCCGAGCAGGACGCAGCGGCGGGCGCCATGGTGGACGAGGAGGCAGTGGCCTCATGAGCGCATTCGCGACGCTGGAGCGGATGGAGGAACCGCACCCGGCACCACCACCCTCGTCCGGACGGCAACGTGGCCGGCTGACGCCGTACCTCCTGCTGCTGCCCGGCATGCTGTGGCTGGCCCTGTTCTTCCTGGTACCGATGGTCTTCCTGGTGTCCCAGTCGCTGCAGACCGGTTCGGTTGAGGACGGCTACAGCGTCACCTGGGCGTTCTCCACGTACGCCGACGCGATCAGCACCTACTGGGTCCAGTTCGTGCGCTCGTTCGCCTACGCATTCATCGCGACCGCCGCGGCCCTGCTGATCGCCTACCCGCTGGCGTACGCCATCGCCTTCAAGGCCGGCAAGTGGAAGAACGTCCTGCTGGTGCTGGTGATCGCTCCGTTCTTCACCAGTTTCCTGATCCGCACGCTCGCCTGGCAGACGATTCTGCAGAGCGACGGCATCGTGGTGACGGTGTTGGACAAGCTGGGCATCATCCAGGTGCTGCAGTGGCTGCAGTTCATCCCCAACGATCAGCTGATCCACAGCCCTGTGGCGGTCGTGACCGGTCTGACCTACAACTTCCTGCCGTTCATGACGTTGCCGCTCTATGCCAGCCTGGAACGGCTCGACCCGCGCCTGCTCGAGGCCGGCGGAGACCTGTACGCGACCCCCTGGACCTCCTTCCGGAAGATCACCTTCCCGCTGTCGCTCCCGGGGGTGGTGGCGGGGACGCTGCTGACGTTCATCCCGGCTGCGGGTGACTACATCAACTCCCACCTGCTGGGCAGCACCAAGACCACGATGATCGGCCAAGTCATCGACGGACAGTTCTTGCGGGTGCTCAACTATCCGGTTGCCGCTGCACTTTCGGTGACGCTCATGGCGTCCATCGTGGTCCTGGTAGCCGTCTACATCGGTCGAGCCGGAACGGAGGAGTTGGTCTGATGGCCCTCGATACCAGCAGCCCGTCGCGGGTTTCCGCCAAGGGCCCAGCGCCGGTCTACCGAAAGTCGCGAAACCCGTTGGTGTGGGTGCGCGAGCACATCATCTCGATCATGGCGTTCTTCGCGTTCTGCTACCTGCTGCTCCCGAACGCGGTCGTGATCCTGTTCTCGTTCAACAAGCCGAACGGGCGTTTCAACTACCAGTGGTCGACCTTCTCGTTGGACGCCTGGAAGAACATCTGTGGCGCGCCCGGCATCTGTGAGTCCCTGACGCTGAGCCTGAAGATCGCCTTCCTGTCGACGTTGGCTGCCACGATCCTGGGGACGATGATCGCCTTCGCCCTCATCCGTCACCGGTTCTGGGGGAGGTCAGGGACCAACCTGATCATCTTCTTGCCGATGGCGACACCCGAGGTCGTCATGGGTTCCTCGCTGCTCACGCTGTTCGTGAACATCGGTATCCCTCTGGGCTTCTGGACGATCCTGATCGCGCACATCATGTTCTGCGTCAGCTTCGTGGTGGTGACCGTCAAGGCGCGACTGGCGAGCCTCGACCCGAGGCTGGAGCAGGCCGCCGCGGACCTGTATGCGACCGAGGCACAGACGTTCTGGCGGATCACGTTCCCGCTCGTGGCGCCTGGCATCGGGGCGGCCGCACTGCTCTCGTTCTCGCTGTCGTTCGACGACTACATCATCACCAACTTCAACGCATCGCCGGCGTCCGTGACGTTCCCGATGTACGTCTGGGGCTCCGCGACCCGGGGCACGCCGGTGCAGATCAACGTCATCGGAACGATCATGTTCCTGCTGGCCGTCGCGATCGTCGGCGTGGGTCAGCTGATCAGCATGAGTCGCCGCCGAGCACTGAAGTAGTCCACTCGTTCGGTGTGGGGGCTGTCGCGGCGCGACAGCCCCCACACCGTCTGACATCGTGGCGTCGTGATGAGGCAGCGACCATGACAGCGCCGGACCCCGCCCCCGTGCCGGAGGCGCCGCTCGGGCCTGACTCTGTGGCCGAAGGCGCCCACCGCCGGGTGCTCTCCTGGATCTACGGGCTGATCGTGACAGCCGCGGTCCTCGCCTCGGCCAACACGAAAGAGCGCGGCTGGGTCGTCGCCGCCTATGTCTTCGTGACCTCGCTGGTGTACTGGGCGGCCGAGTCGTATTCCCACCTGCTGGCCACCCGGACCGTACGTCAGCGTCCTGTGACGGCGGCGGAGGTGCGTGCCACCCTCAGCGAAGGCTGGGTCCTGGTCACCGCGTCGTACCTGCCGCTGCTGGCCGTCATCGTCTGCACGGCGTTCGGCCTGGAGGTCAGCGACACCATTGTCATCGCCCTGGGAGTGACTGTGGTGCTCTTGTTCGTGGCCGGCTGGCGAGCCAGCTCGGCCAGCGGAGTCCGAGGCATCAGGCTCCTGCTGTCGAGCACGGTCGCGGGCTGTTTCGGGATCGTCATGATCCTGCTGAAGTTCTTCATCCACTGACCCCGTTCGGACGTCCACTGCGCCCGCACCGGACCTCCGGCGTGCGCCAGTGCGAGCCGCCGCTGATCACACGGCGCCACGCAGGCGTACCGACAGGCAGGTGACGCACCCTTCGAGCTTTTCGTACTCGGAGATGTCCACGAGAACCGGTTGGTAGCCAAGGCTTTCCAGCAGCGCCGCACTCTTCGGGGCATCGGCGGCCATGAGCAGCCGGCCCTCGCCGAGGTCGACGACGTGGGCACCTGACTCCTCGGGGACCTCGATGAACCTCGGGAAGAACGCCGGATCGTCGATGACGGGGACGTACCCGATGATCGAGCCGTCCGGCAGGGCGGTGACTGCCGACTTCAGGTGCAGCACCTTGGTGAGCGGCACCGCGACGACCTGGATGCCGAGCGGCGCGAAGAGAGCGCGCAGCTGCCGGACGCCCTCGGCGTTGGTGCGACCGCCGCGCCCCACGTAGAAGATGTCCTTGACCTTCAGGACATCGCCGCCGTCGAGGGTCCCTTCGCCGGTGATGTTGTGCACCTGGAAACCGAGGGCCGAGACTGTGCGTTCTGCCTCGATGGTCTCCGGCTTGCGGGTGTCGTCGCCGGGCCGGGTGACCAGCGCCAGGTCGCCCCAGGCCACCACCGCGTCCTCGACGAAGGCGCTGTCCGGACAGTCCGGCGCGGCTGGGACCTCGATCGTCTCCCAACCGTGAGCCTGCAGCGTGCGGACGTAGTCGTCCCACTGCGCGAACGCCTTCGCGGTGTCGACCGGTTGCCGCTCGATGTGCGTGACGAGGCCCTCGGCAAGGCGTGGGGAGGGTCGTCGTACCAGTGCGCGTCGCGTCGTCATGGCCTCGTCTCCGTCGTGGTCGGACCTCGTGGTGCGGCCCGGGGTGCCGCGTCGCCACCGGAGCGACAACGCTAACCGCAGGGGGATCGCCGAATGCTGTCGGCCTCAGGCCGCGGGTGCGGAGGAGGCGCAGCGGGCATTTGCTGCGAAAACGGTCCGACACACCGGCGCCGAGGGTGGCAGGTCGACATGGCAGTGCGCCCCGCTAGGGTGCGTGCGTCGCGGGTGTACGTGGTGGGCCGTCCACCCGTCCGGGGCGGCCGTAACGTCCGGAGGACCCGGGGCGGCCCGGATGAGAGCTGAGAGAGTCGTGCCGTTCGCACGTACCGCTGGACCGCAAGCTCGCAGTGCGATTGCAGACGCCGCGCCGATGCCGTTCTGGCTCGACTCGCCGGTCCGTCCGGAGCCGGCACCGCCGTTGACCGGGCACGAGACCGCGGACCTGCTCGTCGTGGGGGCCGGGTTCACCGGGCTCTGGACGGCAGTGCTGGCCAAGGCCACGGCTCCCGAGCGTGACGTGGTACTCGTGGAGGGCGGCCGCGTTGGTTGGGCCGCGACCGGGCGAAACGGCGGGTTCTGTGCGGCGTCCATCACGCACGGATTCGGCAACGGGCTCTCGCGGTGGCCCGACGAGCTGGCGAAGCTGACCCGGCTCGGGCAGGACAACCTGCAGGGCATCGCGGACACGGTGGCGAAGTACGACATCGACTGTGGGTTCGAGCTCACCGGTGAGCTGGACGTGGCCACCGAGGACTACCAGGTCGGCGAGCTGCAGGAAGCCCCGGAGGTGGCGCGGCCGTACGGCGTGGAGCTGGAGTACCTCGATCGCGATGCGGTGCGCGCGTTGGCGGACTCGCCGCTCTACCGCGCGGGCCTGTTCGACCGCGCCGGTGCCGCGATGGTCGACCCCGCCCGGTTGGCGTGGGGGCTGCGGCAGGTTGCCCTGGATGCGGGGGTGCGGCTCTACGAAGGCACCCGGGCACTGGACCTGGCCGACGACGGTGCGGGAGTGCGGGTCACCACCGCCGGGGCAGACGGCCCCGGCTCGGTGACAGCTGCTCAAGTAGCGTTGGCCACCAACGCCTTTCCGCCCCTGTTGGCTCGACTCAAGCACTACCTCGTGCCGGTGTACGACTACGTGCTGGCCACCGAGCCGATCGACCGCGCCCGCTGGGACGCCATCGGCTGGGGGGACCGGATGGGGATCGGGGACGACGGGAACCAGTTCCACTACTACCGGCGGATCGGGGAGGACCGGATCCTGTTCGGCGGCTATGACGCCGTGTTCCACCGCCGCGGCATGTCCCCCGACTTCGACCAGCGCCCTGAGACCTTCGCGCTGCTGGCCGAGCACCTCGTCGAGACCTTCCCGCAGCTGGAGGGCGTGGCGATGAGCCACGCCTGGGGCGGTGCGATCGACACCTGCGCCCGGTTCTCCCCCTTCATGGGCACCGCCCGGCGCGGGCGGGTCGCGTACGCCGCCGGCTACACCGGTCTGGGCGTGGGCGCCTCTCGCTTCGGTGCCGCCGTGATGCTGGACCTGCTGGCCGGCACCACGACCGAGCGCACGGACAACGAGATGGTCCGTACCCTCCCGCTGCCGTTCCCGCCCGGTCCGGCGCGCTGGGCGGGGGTCGAGCTCACTCGCTGGTCCCTGGACCGAGCCGACCGCAACGAGGGCCGGCGCAACCTGTGGCTGCGTACCCTCGACCGCATGGGTCTGGGCTTCGACTCCTGACCCCCCTGTTTCGGGGATGAAGGTGCCCCGCGCGCCGCATCCTGAGCGTGTGGCCTTCCCCGCTGCGGCCCAGTCACGGGGGTTGAGAAACTGACAGGGTGTCAGGGCGCATGGGTACGGGTCCGCAGGGTGTCAGTGGCGCCGTCGGTGCCCCGTGTCCCAGACTGCGGGGTATGACCGAGCCCACACAGATCAACCACTGGATCGACGGCAAGTCCTACGAGGGCCACAGCGGCCGGCGCGCCGACGTCTTCAACCCCGCGACCGGAGAGGTCTCGGGCCGCGTCGCCCTCGCAGACCAGTCCGACGTCGACGCAGCCGTCGCCAGCGCCAAGGAGGCGTTCGAGGACTGGCGTGGCACCTCGCTGGCCAAGCGGATGCTGGTGATCTTCCGGTTCCGCGAGCTGCTCAACGAGCGCAAGGAGGAGATGGCGGCGATCATCACCGCCGAGCACGGGAAGGTCCTCTCGGACGCGCTCGGCGAGGTGACCCGCGGCCTGGAGGTCGTCGAGTTCGCGTGCGGCATGCCGCACCTGCTGAAGGGCGGTTTCTCCGAAGGCGTCTCGACCAAGGTCGACGTCTACTCGATCCGCCAGCCGCTCGGCGTGGCAGCCATCATCACCCCGTTCAACTTCCCAGCCATGGTCCCGATGTGGTTCTTCCCTATCGCCATCGCCGCCGGCAACGCCGTCGTCGTGAAGCCGAGCGAGAAGGACCCCAGCGCCACGAACTTCGTCGCCGAGCTCTGGGCCGAAGCCGGTCTGCCCGCAGGGTTGTTCAACGTCGTGCACGGCGACAAGGTGTCGGTCGACGCTCTGCTGGACCACGAGGACGTCAAGAGCGTGTCCTTCGTCGGGTCCACCCCGATCGCGAAGTACGTCTACGAGCGCGGCACCGCCAGCGGCAAGCGGGTCCAGGCCCTCGGCGGGGCGAAGAACCACATGGTCGTGCTCCCCGACGCCGACCTGGACCTTGCCGCCGACGCTGCCGTGAACGCCGGCTTCGGGTCGGCCGGTGAGCGCTGCATGGCGGTCTCCGCGCTCGTCGTGGTGGGCGATGTCGCGGACCCGCTGATCGCGAAGATCAAGGAGCGGATGGCGACGCTGAAGACTGGCGACGGTAGACGCGGCTGCGACATGGGTCCGCTCATCACCGGAGCGCACCGGGACAAGGTTGCCTCGTACGTCCAGGCCGGCATCGACGCCGGTGCGACAGCTGTCGTGGACGGCCGGGACCCGCAGGTGGACGGCGCCGACGGCGGCTTCTGGCTGGCCCCGACGCTGTTCGACAACGTCACCACGGACATGAGCATCTACACCGAGGAGATCTTCGGCCCGGTGCTGTCAGTGCTGCGGGTGCCGACGTACGACGATGCGCTCGCACTGGTCAACGCCAGCCCGTACGGGAACGGCACGGCCATCTTCACCAACGACGGCGGTGCCGCGCGGCGCTACCAGAACGAGGTCGAGGTCGGCATGGTCGGTATCAACGTGCCGGTGCCGGTGCCGATGGCGTACTACTCCTTCGGTGGCTGGAAGGCCTCGCTGTTCGGCGACACCCACGCGCACGGCGTGGAGGGCGTGCACTTCTTCACCCGCGGCAAGGTCGTGACGAGTCGCTGGCTCGATCCCAGCCACGGTGGCCTGAACCTCGGGTTCCCGACCAACGCCTGACGCGGTCCGTCCGCAGCGACCGGATCCGGCGAGCTGCCGGTCCGGGTGGTCGTTCGTGTGACGGGCGGCATCGGGACGGGTCAGTACTTTGCTGGGGAATCCCGCGACTCGAGCCGCTGGTATCCCCTAGCGTCGGGTGATGCGGATCACAGTGGTGCTCGATGCCGTCGCCCCTGAAACCCTGGCGCAGTTCTGGGCCGAGGCGCTGAACTACCGCGTGGCGCAGTCCTTCGGCCAGTACCGGGTGCTGCTGCCCGCCGATGGCGATGCACTGGGACCTGTCCTGGTCATGCAGGGCGGGGCGGGGCCTGGGGTCGCCAAGAACCGCATGCACCTGGACCTGCATCCCAAGGACCCCGACCGGCACATCCTTCGGCTGCAGCGAATCGGGGCGACGACGGTGGGCGCTCGGGTGGAGGAGTTCGATACCTGGTGGCAGGTGATGGCCGACCCGGAGGGCAACGAGTTCTGCGTGGTGGCCGGCGCCGAAGGCCCGGACCAGGGCAGCGCCGCGACCGGGTGAGGCGGTGCCCCGGCGCGCTGGCGAGACTTCAGCGTCCGCTGGGTCTTCGCAGCGCTCGCCGGGCGTGAGTGCTTGCCGGCCCGCTAATGCGCGCCGTGGCGCTTCAATACGCCGCTGGAACTCGAGTACGCGCCGGGACTCAGATACGCGCTGGGACTTCAGCGCTCCACGCGGGGCTTGGGACGCCAGATGAGCAGGACGATCACGGCGCCGACGAACGAGCCGATCAGTCCGGAAGGCCCGATATTCAGTCCGTTCCCTGTCACCAGGCTCAGGAGCAGACCGCCGATGAACGATCCGAGCAGCCCGGCGATCAGTGCCTGGCCCCAGTTGATTGTCCGGAAGTTGCCACCGCCTATCAGGAGGCTGGCCAGACCTCCGACGACCATGCCGAAGACGATGAGCACGAGGATCAGCACGAGGGCTCCTTGGGTGGTCGGGTCGTACCGGCACCAGCCTGCCATGCCGGCCCGTCCAGAGGCGCGCGACCCGGTGGCGAGGCGGCGGTCGTGGACCTCAGGGGACGAGCACGTCGACGAGCAGGTCGGTGAGGGCTCGGCCGTACGTCCCCGAGTCGTCCTTGCTCGGGTTGTAGCAGCCGATGGATGCGCCGATGACTCGCTCACTGCGCCCGAGGGGGCGCAGCAGGTCGGCGAGCTCAGCGAGCTCGAGCCCGCCCGGCATCAGGGAGTCTGTGGCCGGGAACGCATCCTCGTCGAGCACGTCGAGGTCGAGATGCAGCCAGAACTGCTGCGGGGCAAGCAGTTCCAGTGCCTGATCGCCGGACGGGAGCTCGCTGGGGCCAAGCACCGTGATGCCCAGGTGCTGGGGCAGTGAGCCGATGTCCTCGGCCTCCTGCTCGTCGCGGGCCCCGAGCACCAGGACGTCGGTGCCGGCCACGACCGGGAGCGCACCGAGGAGGTCAAGCCACCCCGGCCACCCATGTCCCAGCAGCGCGGCGACCGGCATGTCGGCAGCCTCGCCGGTGGGGGACGTTCGGTTGTCGTACACGTCGATGTGGCCGTCGGCGTACGCGAGCCCGAGCCGGCCGATCACGTCGCGCGCTCCCGCGACCGCTCCGGGCAGCAGGGCGCAGCAGCCGCCCAGCAGCAGGGGGCGGGCGCCGGCCTCGACCAGGTCGGCGACGGCCTGGCGCAGCGCGATCGTGACCGGGCGCAGGCTCGGCCACCCCACGAGGCCGCTGACCGGGTCCCGGTCCGGATCCACGATGCGTACGTCGAGGTCGCCGACGTCATCGGCGCCGAGCCGGCGTACCAGCCCCATAGCTCGCAGGACTGCGGGCGCAGCCTCCGTACCGAACACCGGTCCGCCGGCAGGGGCGGCGACGCTGTCGATCGGCACCCCGAGCACCGTCCAGCGCGCGCCGGTGCCCGTGCCGTTGTCAGCCGTCATGTTCCCCACCGCCCTTGGCACTTGTCGGAGATCGTGCAACACGAACCGCCGAGGAGGTCAGGCGGACAGGATCGCCTGCTCCAGGATGGTGAGGGCCTCGTCGAGCAGGTGGTCGGGCATCGACAGCGGTGGCAGGAACCGCAGCACGTTGCCGTACGTACCGGCCGTGAGCACGAGGACACCTTGCTGGTGGCAGGCGGCAGCGATTGCCGCGGTGCTGGCGGCGTCCGGCTCGTCGCTGCCCGGGATCACGAGCTCGACGGCGAGCATGGCGCCTCGGCCGCGTACGTCGCCGATGCGCGGCGAACGCTCCGCGATCGCGTTCAACCTCGGCAGCATGATCGCCTCGATGTGACGCGCGGCCGCGGGCAGGTCCTCGGCCTCCATCGTCGCGATCGCGCCGATGGCAGCAGCGCACGCGACCGGGTTGCCGCCGTACGTGCCACCGAGCCCGCCGACGTGCACGGCGTCCATGATCTCGGCGCGGCCTGTGACAGCGGCCAGCGGCAGCCCGCCGGCGATGCCCTTCGCGGTGGTGATCAGGTCGGGGACGACTCCCTCGTGGTCGCACGCGAACCAGTCGCCGGTGCGGCAGAAGCCGGTCTGGATCTCGTCGGCGACGAACACGATCCCGTTGGCCTGAGCGTATTCCGCCAGGCCCGACAGGAACCCTTGCGCCGGAACGATGAATCCACCTTCACCGGCTATCGGCTCGATGATGATCGCGGCCACGTTGGTCGCCCCGACCTCCTTGTCGATGCGAGAGATCGCGCGCTTGAGCGACTCCTTGGCGTCGAGCCCGTCGTGGTAGGGGTACGACAGCGGGACGCGGTAGATCTCCGGCGCGAACGGGCCGAAAGACTGCTTGTACGGCATGTTCTTCGCGGTCAACGCCATCGTGAGATTGGTACGTCCGTGGTAGCCGTGCTCGAACACGACGATGGCCTGCCGCTTGGTGTACGCGCGAGCGATCTTGACGGCGTTCTCCACGGCCTCGGCACCGGAGTTGAACAGCGCGGAGCGCTTCTCGTGGCTGCCGGGAGTGAGCCGGTTCAGCGCCTCGCAGACGGCCACGTAGCCCTCGTACGGCGTCACCATGAAGCACGTGTGCGTGAATGCCGCGACCTGCTGCTGGACCTGGGCCACGACCTGCGGGGCGGAGTTGCCGACCGTGGTGACCGCGATGCCCGAACCCATGTCGATCAGGGAGTTGCCGTCCACATCGACCAGGACGCCACCGCCGGCTTCGGCGATGAACACCGGCAGCGTGCCGCCCACGCCCGCGGAGACCGCGGCGTTACGGCGTCCCTGCAGCTCGATCGACTTCGGCCCCGGGATGGCGGTGAGCAGCCGGCGCTGCTGCGGCAGCGAGGGACCGCCGGTGATCGTCGGCGTGGCATCGTGTGTGGTTGTCATGCGGCAAGGGTAGACGGCCACAGGTGAGTTGATCTGGCCTTCCGGGCTCCCGGCGCCGATAGCATTGTCCGGGCCGGACAACAAGAACCTGCCATCCCGCACGGGGGGTCACCGGGTCGTCATGCCGCCAAGCGTCCGAGACGTCGTCGCACTCAGCGCGCTGTCCTTGCAGCTGTTGTCCGGTGACGCCCCCGAGCTGGATCGAGCCGTGCGCTGGGTCGCCACGAGCGAGCTCGAGGACCCCTGCCCGTACCTCGAGGGCGGGGAGCTGCTGCTGACGCTCGGCATGCGTCTGGCCGCCGAGGACGCGGACGCCGCCGACGAGTACATCACCCGCCTGGTGGCTGCAGGGGTGCCCGCGCTCGGCCTCGGAGTCGGGATCGTTCACGAGTCGATCCCACGGGTGCTCGTCGAGGCCGCCCGCCGGCATCGACTGCCGCTGCTGGAGGTTCCCGGTCCGGTGCCGTTCATCGCGGTCTCCAAGGCCGTGTCGCACCTGATCACCGTGGAGGAGAATGAGCAGACCGCCCGCAGCTTCACCGCGCAGCGCGACCTCATCCGCATCGCGTTGGCCCCCGGCGACACCACCAGGCCCCTGCTGTCCCGGCTGGTACGGCACCTCGGCGGCTTCGCGCTCGTGCTCGACACCGACGGTGGCGTGGTGCACGCTGCGCCACCGTCGGCCGCAGCGCGCGCCGAGGACCTCGGCGGCGAGGTCGCGCGCGTACGTGCCCGCGGCCTGCTCGCGTCCGCGGCGATCGCGTCGGAGCAGGAGTACGTCGTCCTGCAGCCGCTGGGTCTGCCCTCGCGGCCGGGAGGGTTCCTCGTGGTGGGGACCGGTGGGCCGCTGGGGCCGGGGGACCAGGCGGTCGTGAACCTCACGGTGTCGCTGCTCTCGCTGGCACTGACGCGCCAGGACGACGCGACCCGAGGCGACGACGGGGTGCGGGCGGCGGCGATGCGCCTGCTGCTCGCCGGTCACGGACCTGAGCTCCCGCTGGAGGACCTCGGCTGGTCCGGTGCTCGCGGAGCGGTACGCGCCGTCGTGGTCCGCCCGGCCGACCCGCCGTTCGGAGCGGAGGCGGCGCGGGCGCGAGTGGCCGCAGCACTTCCTGGCGCGGCCGTATCCCGATCCGTACTGCCCGACGCGTTGGAGCTGGTCATCGCGATCTGCCCGACGCTCACTGCGGTCGACAAGGTGAGGAGTGCGTTGGTCGTACCCGAGGTGGCCGCTGCCGGGATCGGCGACGTAGCGGACGCTGTCGACGCGGAGTCGCTGCTGCGATCGCTGTCCCGGGCCCGCTTGGCCCTTGCCGGCATCCGGGAGGGCGTCCGAAGCTACGACGACACCGGGGGCGGGCTCGACGCGCTGCTGGATCCCATGGCTGCGGATGCCTGGGCGGTGGCGCTGCTGGCACCGCTCGACACGCCCGGCGAGCGCGCCGACCTCGCGGCGACGCTGCGCGCCTGGTTGAACCGCCACGGCCAGGTCGACGCCGCCGCCGCGGACCTGGGGGTGCACCGGCACACCGTGCGGCACCGGCTGCAGCGGGCGGAAGCGCTGTTGGGCCGGCCGCTGGACGACGCCGGGGTACGCGCCGAGCTCTACCTGGCCCTGTCCCGCCGCCCCGGCTGACCTCCCGGATGAATGTGCCCCGCGTTGCGTTAGGCGCACCGGATCTTCCCCAGCCCGATACTGAGCGGGGCGGCAACGGTGCCTCTAGACACCGCTCGCTGGGCCCCCGCTGACGAGCGCAGAGAGTCAGTAGGGGACTTCATCCCCAAAGCGCTGAGCGACGTGCGGGTGTCGGCCGGGTGGCCGGGGTGGCTGGTTGGGCGGTCGGGGTGGTACGAGGTGGCGGGGTGGTGGGGCTCGGGCGCGCTTACCGTCGTGG
>JANWJC010000125.1 GCA_025449595.1 Acidobacteriota bacterium
CCCGTCGTCGGTCAGCCCTGCGAACGCGAGCTCACGCATCCGCTCCTCCTTCACCACAGTCCGACCATCCTCCCTGCCGTGTCCACCACGGCGACGGTGCTCGGGCCCGACACGCCGGTCCGGGCACCGGCAGGCATCCAGGACGTGGGTGAGGTACGGGTCCGCGGACCGCTGGCCCGCGCCCACCCTCTCGCGGACCGGCTGGGCGTCGGAGCAGCGAGGGTACGCCGGTACGAGGTCCGGTGGGGCGCGGGTGGGCAGCTTGGCCCGCGCAGGTGATCCCGACGCCGTGGAGGCGTGCCCTCATACCGGCCGGCGGGCCCGGTCCGGCCCCGGTTCGCCGGCGCGTCACCGGCTCGTGCGCTCCTGCCCGTCCCGGGATCGTTCCGTCGGAAGTTGCGAGGGCCCGACGGCGCCGCGCCAGGCCCGGTCCAGCGAGCGGAACGTCAGCGCGACGGCGAGGAAGGTGCCGAGGGCGCACGCGGTGCTGATGAGATACGCGGTGTTCGGGCCCCGCGTGTCGATCACATGGCCGGCAAGCGCCGCGGACAACGCGAGTCCGAGCCCGAGGCCGGCGTTCGTCCAGACCAGGCCCTCGGTGAGCCGGGCGTTGGGCACCAGGCGCTCGACGAGGGCGAAGGCACTGATCAGGACCGGCGAGCAGGCCAGACCGGACAGCAGCGCGACGACACCCAGCACCCAGACCGAGGTGATGAACGGGAACGGCAGCATGACCAGCGCGAGGACCGCGGAGGTGACGAGCAGCTGGCGGTGCAGCGCCGTCTTCAGCCGCAGGGCGCCCAGGGTCAGGCCGGCGACACCGGAGCCGAGTGAATACAGCCCCAGCAGCCAGCCGGCCGCGCCCTCGATGCCGTGGTGCTGTGCGAAAGCCACCGTGACCACCTCGAACGAGCCGAAAAGTCCGCCGAGCAGGACGAAGACAAAGGCGACCGCGGCCACGCCGGGATAGCGCAGCGCCGACCTCCCGCCGCGTGCCCGGGCACCAGAGGGCGGTGGCTCGGTACGAAGTTGCACGGACAGCAGTGCGGTCCCGACGCTGATAAGGACCATGCAGGCGGCGAGCGCGCCCCACCCCACCACCGACACCGCCAGGATCGTGGCCAGCGGGGGGCCCACGACGAAGATCAGCTCGTCGATGACCGACTCGAACGCGAACGCGGTACGAAGCCGTGGCGGGTCACCTGCCAGGAGGTGCGCCCAACGGGCCCGGATCATCGCCCCGATGTTGGGCATGAGCGCGCCTTGCACGATGACTGCGAGGAACAGCAACGGGACCGGCGCCTGCTCGACCACCAGGAAGACGAACGTCGCCAACGCCAGGACGTGACCGGCGGTAACCCAGGGCAGCACCCGGTGCTGACCGAGGCGGTCGACGAGGCGCGCCAGCATCGGCCCGCAGGCAGCGTTCGCCAGCGCCTCGCTGGCCGACAGCGCCCCGGCCAGGGCGTACTTCCCGGTCTGGAGGGAGACCAGCAGCACGATCCCCAGCCCGATCATCGCGATCGGCATCCGGGCCACGAACGCCGCTGACGACATCGCCATCGCCCCGGGTCGACGCAGCACGTCGACGTAGGGATTGGCCATCTGGCGAGGCTATCCGTGCCCGGCCGTCCCACGCCGGGCCGGTGTCGTGGCCCGGTGCCGCCGGTCGGGCAGGATCAGCCCCATGACCTCGACTCCCGGTGACCGGCTGTCCGGTAACGCGTCCCGCGACGTGCCCGGCGGCGACGTCCTCGACGAGCTGCGGGACCTCGCGCTGCGGGTCGCAGCCGACGCCGGTGCGTTGCTTCGGGACTCCCGTCCGGTCGACCTGGCCGTCGCCGACACCAAGTCCAGTCCCACCGACGTCGTCACGGCCATGGATCGCGCCAGTGAGGCGCTGCTGGTCGGTGCGATCCTCGCCGCCCGCCCCGACGACGGCGTCCTGGGCGAGGAGGGCAGCTCGCGGGAGGGTACCTCCGGGGTGCGCTGGGTGCTGGATCCCCTGGACGGCACCGTCAACTACTTGTACGGGCTGCCGGCTTGGGCGGTCTCGGTAGGCGTTCAGGTCGCGGGGCGAACGGTCGTCGGGGTGGTCGCGGTGCCGATGGCCGGGGAGACGTATCTGGCGGTCCTGGGCCGCGGCGCAGTGCGGCGTCCAGACCGAGAGGGACCGGACGCCGCACTGCGGGTCAACGACCCGGTGGCGCTGGACCGGGCCCTGGTGGCAACGGGCTTCGGCTACACCACCGAGCGGCGGGCGCAGCAGGGCGCCGTGGTCGCACAGGTGGTGCCCCGGGTCCGGGACGTACGACGCGGGGGCTCCTGCGCCGTGGATCTGTGCACCGTTGCCGGTGGTGGTGTCGACGGGTACTACGAGCACGGCCCGCAAGTGTGGGACCACTGCGCCGGAGGGCTCATCGCCCGCGAGGCGGGTGCGCTTTTCGGGCTGATCCCGGTCCCCGGCACGCCCGATCCACTGATCGTCGCGGCCGGTCCGGCCCTGTTCGCCGAGCTCACGGCGCTGCTGGGCATCTGGTACTGAAAGGCGCAGCTGGGCGTCAATCGGCGGGTCGTTGTGACATCGCGGGTGTCATCAGGGACAATCGCGGCCCGGGCGCGGACCGCGACCCGGGAATGGTCGGGCAGTCTCCCACGTTCAACGGCTGCAACAACGTACGGATGACTAAGGACGAGGACGACATGGCGACCGATTACGACGCCCCCCGCAAGACCGACGAAGAGCTCGCCGAGGACTCCCTCGAGGAGCTCAAGGCGCAGCGTGCCAACAAGGCGACGTCGAGCGTCGATGTCGACGAGGTCGAGTTCGCGGAGAACCTCGAGCTACCCGGCGCGGACCTTTCCGACGAGTCGCTGACGGTTCGGGTCCTGCCCCGCCAGGCCGACGAGTTCACGTGCAGCAAGTGCTTCCTCGTGCATCACCGCAGCCAGCTCGTCAAAGAGGTCGACGGGGCGCCGATCTGCTCCGAGTGCGCCTGAGGCCGGGGCCTCAGCGCTCGTAGCGAGCGGTGACCCGATCGATGACCACGTTGACGACGGCCAGCGCGGCTGCGGACACCGCTGCCCACATGAGTACCTTGCGGAACGAGGCGTCCGTGTCGCGCGCCCGTGGCGGCTCCGAGCCGGTGCTGCGCCGATAGACGGAGTCCATCGCCTTGCGGACCCCCCACGTGGCCCCGATCTCGGCCAGTGGCGCGATGAGCTTGGCCAGGCCAGCGACACCTGGCGAGACCGCGCCGGCTGCGTGGGCGGAGATGTCGGTCACGCTGCGACCGGATGGGTCGGTGGACTCCTTCTGCTCGGCCGGCCCTGGGGAGGCCTTCGGTCCGCCGTTGGGGGAGCTTGCCATGGGGTTTCTCTCCTTAGCGCTGTGTCCTGCCGCGGTGGCGCGGTCGTTGGCCGAGGGGCGGGGCCGTACCCGCTCACCCTTCCAGAGCGTGCCCGGCGTCGCTGGCAGACATCGTGCGGATCGCCGCGGCGAGTCGCTCGGGGTGCCGCGAGGACACCAGCCAGTACGGGTGCGGGTCCCTGGGGTCGCTCACCTCGACCAGCAGCGCCCGTGGGACCCACGACCGCACGCACAGGTACGCGGAGGCGTCGGAGTCCACGCCCCGCAGCCGGCGAGCGGTCGCGGCGTCCAGCGGCCGCAGCCTTCCCACGTACCGCAGTGGCAGCCGGGCCCGTCCGGCGCGCAGCACGCGCTCGTCCACACGTACCGCCGGTGACGTCGTCACCAGCACCCACACGACAACCGCCTGGGTGACCAGCCACGTCACGACGCCCCACGGCACGGTGATCGCGTACCCGTACGCGACCCCCAGGCTCAGGGCCATCCCGGTCCCGAACACCCACGCCGGCCACGGGGCGCGCAGCCGTTCGCGGTACGCCGGTTCCAGCCCGTCCGCACCCTCGGGCCACGTCGACCCGGACGCGGGCGAGCCGGAGCTGCCGTCCCTGGACGCCTCGTCCTGGCTCACGGCGTCGTCGGTCACGTCCCCGAGCGTGCCATGCCGCACCGGCTGGATGCGCTGTGGGCGTGGTTGCCCGACTGCCGGGAGCACCACGGCGCGCCGGGACGTGGCGGATCGAGGGGATAGTGTCGGCGGGCGTGAGCGAGAGCGCCCCATCGACGACCAGTGTCCGTGGCCGGGCGGCCACCGAGGCGCCCCCGGCAGCGGTGCTGCCGCCCCGGGCGCCGGGGGCACCACGACCGGGCCAGCAGGTCCCCAGCCACTATGCGGAGTGCTTCGGCTGCGGGCCGGACCACCCGCGCGGCATGCACATGCTGATGACCGCCGGGGAGGGCCTGGAGGTCACTGCCACGTTCGTCGTCACGGACGAGCACCAAGGGGCGCCGGGGCTGGCGCACGGCGGAGTTCTCGTCACTGCCCTCGACGACACGCTCGGTGCCCTGAACTGGCTGCTGGCCGTTCCCGCGGTCACCGCGCGACTGGACACGAGCTTTCGCCGGCCGGTCCCGGTGGGAGCGGTGCTGCACCTGCACGCCGAGATAACCGGCGTCCTCGGGCGCAAGGTCTACTGCCGGGTCACTGGTCGACTGGACTCCCCGAACGGGCCCGTGGCGCTCTCGGCCACGGCGGTCTTCTTCCAGGTACCGCTGGAGCACTTCGTGCGTCACGGCCGTCCGGAGGACGTCGCGCGGGCCCGCAAGGACGAGCACGTCGGGGACTACCTCAAGCACCTGGAGGTGAATCCGTGAGCGGACCGTTCGGCGCAGTCGACGTACTGCTGCAACGGATCGACCCTGATGTGCCGATGCCGGCGTACGCCCGTCCCGGCGACGCCGGAGCCGACCTGGTCACGACGGTCGACGCCACCGTGGCGCCGGGGGAGCGGGTGCTGCTGCCGACCGGGGTCGCCATCGCGCTGCCCGAGGGCTATGCCGCGTTCGTCCACCCACGGTCCGGTCTTGCCGTGCGGTACGGCGTGTCCCTGTTGAATGCGCCAGGCACCGTCGACGCCGGTTACCGCGGAGAGATCAAGGTCTCGCTCGTCAACCTCGATCCGCGGGAGAAGGTCGTGCTGCGTCGCGGCGACCGGATCGCTCAGCTGGTCGTGCAGCGCGTCGAGCACGCCGTGTTCCACGTCGTGGACGCGTTGCCGGGTTCAAGTCGTGGCGCGGACGGATTCGGGTCCACCGGCGTGCGGACCGATAGCCTGTAGGGCGGCATCGCCGTCCGACCACCCATCAGCTCGATCGAGCGCCCACCTGCAGGAGTTGACAGTGTTCCGTCGCCGCAAGGGCGATCCGCTCGAGGCCGATCCGGACGGCGCCGACGAGTCCATCGACACCGATGAGTCCGAGCTGTCCGAGGACGCCGACGTGGCGTCGGCCGGTGGCGATGTCGACGGTGACAGGGCCAGCGGCACGGCGTACGACCGGACCGACGGCCCCTTCGACGTGAGCGAGGTCGCCGAGGACGACGAGGTGCCGCGCCTGGACATCGGAGGACTGCGGGTCCCGCTGTACGACGGGATGGAGCTTCGCCTCGACGTGGACGAGCCGAGCGGCACGGTGACGTCGGTGACGGTCGTGGTCGCGGGATCGGCGGTGCAGATCACCGCGTTCGCGGCGCCGCGGGTCGAGGGGATCTGGGACGACGTCCGTAAGGAAATCGCGGCGGGGGTCAGCACCGCGGGCGGCACGGTCGATGAGGTCTCCGGCCCGTTCGGGCTCGAGCTGCACGCCGCCGTACCGCCTGAGGCCGGCGCACGTTCGCGCGGTCTGACGCCCCTTCGCTTCATCGGCGTCGACGGGCCGCGCTGGTTCCTGCGGGCCCTCTACACCGACGTGGCCGCTCGGGGCGGCCCGACGGCCGGTCCGCTGGACGCGGTCGTACGCGGCTGCGTCGTGGTGCGCGGGTCCGACCCGATGGCACCTGGCGACGCCCTGACCCTCGTCGTCCCCTCTGACGTCCCCCAGGGGCTGGAGCGCACCGGCGGGCCGACCGAGGCCACCCCGGACCGCACCAAGCTGCCCCCGCCCCGACGCGGCCCGGAGATCACCGAGATCCACTGACCGGGTTCCCCGACGCCCCGCGAGCAGCAGCGAGGGAATGCGCGACGGACGAGCGGGCTTTCCAACCGGTGTGACCCCGAACAGCTCGTTGCCCCTGTCAGTGCTGGACTTCGTCGGTATCGAGCACGGCGAGACCGCGCACGACTCGATCGCCGGTGCGGTCGAGATAGCGCAGGCAGCGGAGGCGGCCGGATACCGCCGCTACTGGGTGTCCGAGCACCACAACATGTCGAGCCTGGCGTGCAGTGCGCCGGAGATCCTGACCGCGCACGTCGCGGCGCGTACCGAACGGATCCGCGTCGGGGCCGGCGGGATCATGCTGCCCAACCATTCCCCGTTCAAGGTCGCCGAGACGTTCCGGACCCTGACCGCGATGTACCCGGGGCGCATCGACCTGGCACTGGGCCGGGCGCCGGGGACGGACCCGCTCACCGCGCACGTTCTGCGACGCGGGCTGCAGCTCGACCCGGGCGCAGAGTTCCCCGGCCAGGTGGCCGAGCTGCTGGCCTTCCTCGGCGACGGATTCCCCGAGGGGCACCCGTACGCCTCGCTGATCGCCGCGCCGGTCGTGGACGAGTCCCCGCAGCTGTTCATGCTCGGCTCGAGCCAGTACGGACCAGCGTTCGCCGCGGTCAACGGGCTCAGCGCGGTCTTCGCCCACCACATGAGCCCGGATCTGGCGTTCGACCTGCTGCGGGACTACCGCCGCGACTTCGAGCCACGCCGGCAGGGGGACCTGCCGTATTCGGCGATGTCGGTCCTGACGTTCGCCAGTGACGACCCCGACGCGGTGCTGGACTTCGAGGCGGGCTGGGCGCTGACGATGGCGAACCTGCGGCGCGGGGTACGCGAACCGCTGCGTCCGGAGCAGGTACGTGAGTTCGCGCGCTCGGCGGAGTTCCTGGGCAACCGAGGTCGCGACGCGCGGATGGTGACCGGCACGGCGAAGGCCGTCGTTTCGCAGCTGCTGGAGATGAAGGAGCGTGCCGAGGTCGACGAGCTGGTCATCGTCACCCCAGGCCTGGACCGGCCCCGCCGCACCACCAGCCTGGCCGAGGTCGCGAGAGCCTGGCGAGACGCGACCTGACACTGCCGGCGCGGGACGGTCGACCGACGTCGCGCCGGGCCGTTCGCACAGGTTCCGGTGCCTGCTGGCGCGGGTACGCTCGTGGGCATGACGGCGAAGGACACCGGCGCGGCGAGCGCGCGGCACGGCGTGATGGCACGCACGTCGGGGCGGCTGGCCCGGTTCGGGCTGTCGCAGTCGGACGTGGATGCCGCCGAGCTCGAGGCCGAAGTGGTCGGATGTGGCGCGGATCGGATCAGCGACGCCGCCTGCGGGGTCCCGACCACGGTCGTGGGCCGGCTGCGTTCGGTGACGCTGCGCCCGGACTCGGCGATCCCGGCCGTCGAGGCTGACCTGTACGACGGGACCGGCAACCTGACCTTGGTGTTCCTGGGCCGGCGCACCATCCCGGGGATCACCCCAGGCCGCATCCTCACAGCGCACGGCCGCCCGGTCGTGCGTGATGGCGTACGCAGCATGGTGAACCCGCGCTACGAGCTGGCAGCGGTCGGCGAGTGAGCCACCCGGAGTCCCCGGACCCCGCGGCTGGCGACGGGTCAGTCCCTGTTGAGACCGTCTCACCCCAGACAGCGCTGCTGGCCCAGGCCATCGGCGGCTGGACCGGCCTGATCGACTCCGGGCTGCCCTCCGCGGTGTTCCTCGTGACGTACCTGATCACCGGCCAGTCCCTCGCGCCCTCGGTGTGGGCGGCGGTCGCGGCGGGCGCCCTCGTCGCGGCGTGGCGCCTGCTGCGTCGCCAGTCCGTCCAGCAAGTGGTGGCAGGGTTCGTCGCGGTCGCGTTCTGCGCGTGGCTGGCCTCCCGGACCGGCCGGGCCGAGGACTTCTACCTGCCGGGGCTGCTGCTGAACGTCGGCTACGCGGCCGCGCTGTCGGTGTCGGCTCTGATCGGCCGCCCGGCCGCGGGTTACCTGGTGGGCGCGCTCACGGGTGAGCTGACGGGCTGGCGGGAGGAGCCGGTGCTGCGGCGCGCGTACACCACGGTGACGTGGATGTTCGCGGCGATGTTCGCGCTGCGGCTGCTGGTCCAGGTCCCGCTGTACTACGCCGGACTGGTGGCCGCGCTCGGGGTCGCCAAGCTCGCGATGGGATACCCGTTGTACGGCGCCACTATCTACCTGGCCTACCGGATCGTCGCTCGCGCTCGGGAGCGCGTCGCAGCGCAGCAGTCCGCGATCGCGGCCCCGGAGCAGCCGGTCGGGGAACCGCTGCCTGAGCCCATGAGCGAGCAGCGGCCGTAGCGGCGGACGTCAGGGGGCGAGGACCTTCTGCAGCGCTGCTTCCTGGTCCGGCGCCGCGACGAACATCAGCTCGTCGCCGGACTCCAGCGTGTCGTCCGGGGTCGGGGTGATGACTCGGGCGTCACGGATGATCGCCACCAGAGCGGTGTCGGACGGCCACCGGACCGCCCCCACTCGAGAGCCCACGATGGCCGCCAACGGGGGCAGCGTGAGCTCGACGAGGTTGGCGTTGCCCTGCTGGAAGGAGAACAGCCGCACCAGGTCTCCGACGGTGACGGCCTCCTCGACGAGGGCCGAGAGCATCCGCGGGGTCGAGACGGCGACGTCGACGCCCCACGCCTCGTCGAAGAGCCATTCGTTCTTGGGATGGTTGACCCGGGCCACGACGCGCGGGACGCCGTACTCGGTCTTGGCCAGCAGCGACACGACGAGGTTGGACTTGTCATCCCCTGTCGCGGCCACCACGACCTGACAGGAGGCGAGGTCGGCCTCGTCCAACGACGCGATCTCGCAGCAGTCCGCGGTCAGCACCGATGCTCCGGGGATCGCGGCGTCCGGCGCGGCCATCAGCGGGTCCTTGTCCAGGAGCAGGACGCTGTGTCCGTTGTCCAGCAGCTCTGTGGCGATGGCGCGACCGACCTTGCCGGCGCCGGCGATGACGACGCGCATCAGTGTGCCTCGGGGCCGGCCGCGATGGCAGCCAAGGTGGCCTCTCGACGCTCGGCCAGCAGCAGCACGTGCAGCGCATCGTCCGCCTGCAGCACCGTCTCCTCGTTCGGCAGCACCGGGGCGCCGTAGCGGGCCAGGAATGCGGTACGGGCACCGGTCTCCCGGTCCAGCTTCGTGACCCGCTCCCCGACCCAGGCCACCGGCAGCGGCACCTCGAACAGCGACACCGACCCCGCCGGGCCACGCCACTCCTCCAGCGGGTCCGGAGGCAGGATGTGGCGCAGGATCCGCTCGGTCTGCCATGACACGCTGGCCACGGTCGGGATGCCGAGACGCTCGTAGACCTCGGCCCGGCGCGGGTCGTAGATCCGGGCCACCACGTTGCCGACGCCGAACCTCTCCCGAGCCACCCGCGCGGCGATGATGTTGGAGTTGTCGCCGCTGCTCACCGCGGCGAAGGCGTGTGCCTGCCCGATGCCGGCCTCGTTCATGCGGTCGCGATCGAAGCCGATGCCCACGACCTTGCCGCCGGAGTATCCGGGGCCGAGCTTGGCGAACGCCGATGGGTCCTGGTCGATCACGGACACGGAGTGGCCCTGCTTGTCCAGGGTCCGGGCCAGCTGCGACCCGACCCGCCCGCACCCCATGACGACGACGTGCACTTGGTGGTCCTTCGTGGCTCGGGCGACGCCGTCGAGGCGACGCGTCCTTGGGTGCGGGGGCACGACTGGTGCTCCTGCGGGCTACCGCTGCGTCACGCTACACCGAACGCCGTAGCATCCCGGACGTGTCATCTGTGACTGGGTCGGCCAAACGGTTGCTCTTCGGTCGGGCGCTGCGAAGCGACCGGCTCGGCGAGACGCTCCTGCCCAAGCGGATCGCCCTGCCCGTCTTCGCCTCCGACGCGTTGTCGTCGGTGGCGTACGCGCCCGACGAGATCTTCCTGACGCTGTCTCTGGGCGGGATGGCGGCGTACGCGTTCTCCTGGCCCATCGCGCTGTTCGTCGTCGTGGTCATGCTGACGGTGGTCGCGTCGTACCGGCAGAACGTCCGCGCCTATCCCAGCGGTGGCGGAGACTACGAGGTCGCCACGGTCAACCTGGGCCGCACCGCCGGCATGGTCGTGGCCAGTGCCCTGCTCGTCGACTACGTGCTCACGGTCGCCGTCTCGATCTCCTCCGGCGTGCAGAATGCGGCAGCCGCCATCCCATACCTGCGGGGCAACGAGGCACCGACCGCCGTGATCCTGGTGGTCATCCTGACCGCGATCAACCTGCGCGGCGTCCGCGAGTCCGGCACCACGTTCGCGGTCCCGACGTACGCGTTCATGATCGGCGTCCTCGGCATGGCCGCCTTCGGGCTGTACCAGCACCTGCGGGGCAGCCTGCCGCAGGCCGCCAGCGCCCCGTACCAGATCGAGCCGAGCGCGATGTTCGCCAACGGCTTCACCGGGGTGGCGGCGGCGTTCCTGGTGCTGCGCGCCTTCTCCTCCGGGTGCGCCGCGCTGACCGGGGTCGAGGCCATCAGCAACGGCGTCCCGGCGTTCCGCAAGCCCAAGTCCAAGAACGCCGCGACCACGTTGCTGCTCATGGGCACGCTGGCCGTCACGATGCTCATGAGCATCGTGGTGCTTGGCAACGCGATGCACCTGCACTACGCCGAGGACCCAGCGACGCAGCTGACCCTCAACGGCGCCCCCGTCGGCAGCTCGTACGTCCAGGAGACCGTCATCGGCCAGCTCTCGGCCGGTATCTTCGCCAGCTTCCCGATCGGGTTCTACTGGGTCACCGCGGCGACCGGGATCATCCTCGTGCTGGCGGCCAACACGGCGTTCAACGGCTTCCCCGTCCTGGGCTCGGTGCTCGCCAGGGACGGCTTCCTGCCTCGCCAGCTCCACACCCGCGGCGACCGGCTCGCATACAGCAACGGGATCCTGGCGCTCGCCGCCGTGGCCCTGGTCCTGATCGTCGCGTTCGATGCGCAGGTCACCCGCTTGATCCAGCTGTACATCGTCGGCGTGTTCGTGTCGTTCACCCTTAGCCAGACCGGGATGGTGCGGCACTGGACCAGGCTGCTGCGCACCGAGACCGATCCGCGGACCCGTGCCCGGATGATGCGCTCGCGGATCATCAACGGCTTCGGGCTGGTGATGACCGGCTGCGTCCTGGTGGTGGTGCTGATCACCAAGTTCCTCAACGGCGCCTGGATCGCCATCCTGGCGATGGTGGCGATCTTCTTCGTGATGCGCGGCATCCGCCGGCACTACGACCGGGTGTCGGTGGAGCTGGCACCTGACGACGACGAGGTCGTCGCCCTGCCCTCGCGCATCCACGCGATCGTGCTGGTCTCCAAGATCCACCGCCCGACGCTGCGTGCGCTCGCGTTCGCCCGCGCCACCCGGCCCTCCAGCCTGGAGGCCCTCACAGTCAGCGTCGACGAGCACGACACCGACGACCTCGCCGCGGAGTGGACCCGCCGCGCCATCCCGGTGCCGCTGAAGGTGCTGGACTCGCCGTATCGGGAGGTGACTCGCCCGATCCTGGACTACGTGCGCGGGCTGCGGCGCGCGAGCCCGCGCGACCTGGTCATCGTGTACATCCCGGAGTACATCGTCGGTCGGTGGTGGGAGCAGCTCCTGCACAACCAGAGTGCGTTGCGGCTCAAGGGTCGGCTGCTGTTCACCCCCGGCGTCATGGTGACCAGCGTGCCGTGGCAGCTGGAGTCCAGCGGCCGCGTCGTCGACCGACCGCTGGATATCGGGCCGGGCGCGGTCAGGCGCGGTGAACCGGCAGCGTCGGTGCAGGACGCGGTCGTACGTGGCGAGTACGAGCCGACCCATGACGCGGAGCGCTAGGTCGGTGTCCGAGCACGGCCTCCGGGTCGGCCAGCAGGTCGTCGTCGACGTGGGTCCGGTGGCGCACGGCGGGCACTGCGTCGCGCGGCACGAGGGCCAGGTGCTCTTCGTAAGACATGCGCTGCCGGGGGAGAGCGCCGAGGTGGTCGTGACGGGGAAGGGGGCCGGAGGGCGCTTCGTGCACGCTGACGCGGTCCGCGTGCTCACCACGTCCCCGGACAGGGTTGAGCCGCCGTGCCCGTACTCCGGCCCCGGTCGGTGCGGCGGCTGCGACTGGCAGCACGTGGACCTAGCCGCCCAGCGCCGGCTCAAGGCAGCCGTCCTGACCGAGGCGCTGACCCGGCTCGGTGGTCTCACGGAGATCGGGGGCGTGCCGCTCGCGAGCGCGGTGACCGTGCAGGCTGTGGCCGGCGACGATGCGGGGCTGGGCTGGCGCACGCGGGTCACGTACGCCGTGGCACCGGACGGCCGGCTCGGCCTGCGCCGGCACCGCAGCCACCAGGTGGAGCCGGTCGAGCACTGCCGGATCGCGCACCCCGCCGTGGTCGACACCGCGGTGACGGCCCGCACGTGGGACGGTTACGACGCCGTCGCGGTCGTTGCCGCATCCTCGGGGGAGCGGCTGGTCCGGACCGAGCCGAGCACCCCCACCGGTGACCGGCAGGCTCGTTCCGGTGTGCTGCAAGGACTTCCGGCCGATGTTGCCGTGCCAGGGCTGCGGGGGAGGGGCTGGGTGCGCGAGGTCGCCGCCGCCCGGGACTGGCGGGTCGAGGCCGACGGCTTCTGGCAGGTGCACCCCGGAGCTGCCGACGTCCTCGTCGGCACCGTGCGCGACCTGCTCGCGCCACGGCCCGGGGAGCATCTGCTGGACCTGTACTCCGGCGTCGGGCTCTTCGGCGGCTCCTTCGCCGCGGACCTGGGGCCCACCGGCCACATCGACTGCGTCGAGTCTTCGCAGGGCGCGGTTCGCAGCGCCCGCCGCAACCTGCACGACCTGCCGCAGGTCCACCTGCACGAGGCCCTCGTCGATCGGTGGCTGCGCCTGCCCGGCCCCGACCGCGTCGACCTGGTCGTGCTGGACCCGCCCCGCAAGGGCGCCGGCACCGGTGCGATGCGCCGGATCCTGGCGCTGCGACCACGCGCGGTGGCCTACGTCGCCTGCGATCCGGTGTCGTTGGCGAGAGATGTCAGCACCGCTGTCGGACTGGGCTGGTCCCTGGCGAGAGTGGAGGCGTACGACCTGTTTCCGATGACCGCGCACCTGGAGACCGTGGCGCTGCTGCTGCCCCCGCCTCATGACCATCCCGCTGGCGGCGACCATGAAGCGCGGTCCCGCCGTGGCGCTCGTGGAC
>JANWJC010000126.1 GCA_025449595.1 Acidobacteriota bacterium
ACCGACCCGCTCGTCTCCGTTGTCATGCCTGTCCACGATCGGTCGACGACCGTGCGGCAGGCGATCGAATCCGTCCAGCGGCAGACCCATCGCAACTGGGAGCTCATCGTCGTGGACGACGGCTCCACCGACGACTCGGCGGACGTCGTGGAGTCCTTTGCGGCCGCGGATGACCGGATCACTCTGATCCGACTGCCGAAGTCGGGGGTCTCGGCTGCCCGCAACGCTGCGTTGTCCGCTGCAGTGGGTGAGTACGTCTCGTTCCTCGACTCGGACAACACCTGGGTTCCCGACTTCTTGTTCCTCATGGTCACGTGGATGAAGACCAAGAACGTCGAGATCGCCCACAGCGCCATCGAAGGACATCAGGAGAGCCGGGTCTGGTTTCGCGGTGGGGACGGCGGATCCGATCAGATGATGATCGACAATTTCATCGATTTGAACGCTCTTGTCGTCACAAAGTCGGTCCTGAACCAAGCGGGAGGGTTCGATACGGACATTCGACGCATGGTCGACTGGGATCTTCTGATCCGCCTGACACGTGTCGAGCGACCAAGCTTCGTGCCGTTCATCGGCGTCATCTATGACGACGAGCGAAGTTCGGGCACGCGAATCACAACACGAGAGTCGCCTGGGTGGCGAGAGCGGGTCCTGAGCAAGTACCTCATCGACTGGGAGGCCGAGCGATCCCGGAGTCGGGTCGAGTCCAGGGTGTCCGTGGTCATCCCGACCTATGACGACTGGCAGATGACCCTTCGTGCGGTCCAGTCCGTGCTCGAGAATGCCGGCGGGCAGGACGTCGAGGTCGTGGTGCTGGACAACGGGTCGAGCTCATTCGTCCTCCAGATGCTCATGGCGGTCGTGGAGCCGCTGCCTTCGGTCGTCCTGGTTCGCCAACCGAAGAACGTCCAGTTCGCGTTGGGGTCGAACCTTGGCTTCGTCGCGTCCAGCGGAGCGACCACGGTGTTCCTCAACAACGACGCGGAGGCTCGCCCCGGCTGGCTGACACCCCTGCTCGAACCCCTGAGCGATCCGCAGGTGGCCGGTGTCCAGCCACTTCTGTTGTACCCCGACGGCACCGTTCAGTGCGCCGGTGTCGTATTCCCGGTCCGTCCCGGCCTACCCGTCCACTTCCTGGTTGATCATCCGGCCGAGGACGCAACCTCACTCGGTGTGATCACGACCCATGCGGTGACCGCTGCCGCAGTGGCCATGCGCGCCGAGACGGTCAGTCGAATGGAGGGGTTCGACCCGATCTTCCAGAACGGCTGGGAGGACATCGACCTGTGCCTGCGGGCCGGCGGCGCAGATGGAAGGGTCTTCCGGGTTGCGACTGCGTCAGTGGTGATGCACCACGAGAGCAAGACCCGTAAGGGTCGCTCGGTGAGCCAGAACCGTCACATCTTCCTCGACCGATGGCGTGGCCGGCTCCCCCATGGCGAGGACCCGGTGTGGGAGCTGGCGGGCCTGATGGTGGAGCGCTACCGCCCGGAGGACGTCCGGGGAAATGCCGATCTCATCGGGATACCGAGGCCGGTGGTGCTTCGACGCCACCGCCAGCACAGCCGGTCACCGGTGCTCCGGTGGGCCATCAAGACCGCGGCACCTGCCGGACCGGTGGGCGACGGGTGGGGCGACACTCACTTCGCCGCGGCACTGGCACGCGCTCTGCGCAGACTGGGCCAGGAGGTCGTGATCGACCGGTTGGAGGCGCACGACCGCCCCACCAGCGAGCTCGACGACGTCGTGCTCAACCTGCGCGGACTGAAGGACACGGCGATCCAGCCCGGACGAATCAACCTGATGTGGCTGATCAGCCATCCCGACCTCGTCACCGTCAGAGAGCTCCAGCGGTACGACGCCGTCTTCGCCTCGAGCCTGTCCTGGGCACGCGATCACGCGAAGCTCCTCGACATCCCGGTTCGCCCGCTTCTTCAGGCAACCGATGTCAGCCTTTTCCACCCGGACCTCGCGACCCCAGACTCCGGACCCGCCGCGGTCTTCGTGGGCTCCTCGCGCGGCATCTTTCGTCCCGTCGTCCGCGATGCCATCGCAGCCGATCTCGATCTTGTCGTCCACGGGTCGGGATGGAGCGAGTTCCTGCCTGACGCGACTTTCGTGCGGGGCCCGGTCCCCAACGACCAGCTCGGTGGGATCTATCGATCGGCCGGCGTGGTGCTCAACGATCATTGGGAGGACATGGGGGTCTCCGGATTCGTGTCCAATCGGCTCTTCGACGCAGTGGCCGCGGGTGCCCGCGTGGTCAGTGATCCTGTCGAGGGTGTTGAGGATCTCTTCCGTGACGCGGTTCAGGTCTACCGCAGCGTCGATGAGCTCCGCGATCTGGCCGGCCCACAACGTCACACAAGATTCCCCTCGGACTCCTCGAGGCGCGCGATCGCCGCCGACGTGGCGCGGCTGCACAGCTTCGACGCCCGCGCGCGCGAGCTGCTCGACGTGGTCGTCGAACTCTGAGCCGTCCCCAGCCGTCTCAGAGCCGGTCGACGTGGCCCGCGTCGATGTTGCCCAAAGCTCCCCTTGTGTCGAAGAACAGGCGTGAGCGACCGACGAGGTCGGAGAGGTGGTACGCCGTGTGCGCCTGCAGCAGTATCGCGACGTCCGCCTGGGCCACCGCGGCTTCCACGTCCGCGACCCGGGTGTACGTCTGAGAGCCGACTGTCCACGTCTCGACGAAGGGGTCGTGGAAGCTGACTTCAGCACCGAGCTCGTGAAGCAGGGCCGCGATCGGCTTGGCCGGGGACTCGCGCTGGTCGGCGATGTCGCGCTTGTACGTGACCCCTAGCAGGAGCACGGCCGACCCGCGGACCGCACGGGAGCGGTCGTTCAGCAGGCTCTGGGTGCGCTGAACGACGTACTGCGGCATCGCGGCGTTGATCTCCTGCGCCAGCTCCACGAACCGGAACGGGTAGCCCAGGTCGGACTTGACCTTGTACGAAAGATAGTTGGGATCGATGGGGATGCAATGCCCACCCACACCTGGACCAGGGTAGAACGCCTGGAAGCCAAAAGGTTTGGTAGACGCACACCGGATTGCGTCCCAAAGGTCGATACCGAGCTCATGGCTGAAGCGGGCCATCTCGTTGACAAGCGCGATGTTCACATGGCGGTAGGTGTTCTCGAGCAGCTTGGCCATCTCGGCCTCGCGGGTACCGCGCGCCCGGACCACCGTGTCGACGAAGCGACCGTAGAACGCGGCCGCGGCCTCGGTGCAGCGAGGAGTCTGGCCACCGACGACCTTCGGCGTGTTTCGCATGCCGAACTGCACATTGCCCGGGTCGATGCGCTCCGGGCTGAACGCGAGGTGAAAGTCCACGCCTGCCGTGAGCCCACCAGCTTCAAGAATCGGTCGGGCGATCTCGTCGGTCGTGCCCGGGTACGTCGTCGACTCCAGGACCACGAGCTGCCCGGCCCGCAGGTGCGCCGCGACCGTGGTGAGGGAGGACACGACAGCATCCAGGTCCGGACCCCCTTCCGGCGAAAGCGGCGTCGGCACGCAGATGACCACAGTGTCGGCGTCGTCCAGGACGCGCGGGTCACACGTCGCTCGGAATCCGGCCGCCGCCATGGCCGCGACGTCGACATCGGTGAGGTCGTCGACGTGCGATCGGCCGGCGGCGAGGCCCCGTACGACCTGCTCCGAGCGGTCGAGTCCCACCACTGACAGCCCGACCTGGGCAGCGGCGTGACACAACGGCAGACCCACGTAGCCCAACCCGATGACGACAAGGCGATCGGTCACGTCTTCCCCTCTCGCACCGTGTGGCGAACTGCCGACGATGGGTAGGACTCTGGGCGATGGTCCAGGAGATCCTCTCATCGAGGTGGTACGCATCTGTCAGTTCGTCCCCGGCACGCTGTCCGAGCCTCATGTCCTTTTCCCGGCTCCCGACCCGTCCCCGCCTATAGTGACCGCGTGTGCCCAGGTCAGCCGGAACATCGATCGTGAGCCCGCAGGTTCGTCGTCGCAGCGCTCTCGGCGCTGCTGCCGCGCTCACAGGGGCACTGTCTGGCGGGATCCTTCTCGCGTTCCACGCTCCGGCCGTTGCCGTCATCCTCGGCGTGCTCCTCAGCCTGGCGCTCGGCGCCGCCCTGGCATTCCTTGTCCTGGCACAGCGAGCCCAGGGACGGCTCAACGCACTTCTCCGTGCCGAGGCTCAGGCCCAGGCGGCAGACCGGGAGCGCAGCGCGGCCGAGCGCGCGGCTCTGTCGCAGCAGCTGGCCCGGGTCACCGGCATGCTCGATCAGGGCGCGGTCAGTCGGGCTGATCTGCGCAAGATGGAGCAGCGGCTCGTGCGGTCGGCGGGCGACGACGAGGCCCAGGTCGAGGCGTATCTGCAGCTGTTGCACCTGGCTCAACCGGTCCGCGCGCTGCCGCGGGCTCGCGGCTGGGCGGCGTCACCCGACCTGTTGCTCACCCTGGTCGACACCGTCCTGAGCCGCAAGCCTCGGCTGGTGGTCGACATCGGCAGCGGCCTGTCGACGGTCTGGGAGGGCCTGGCGCTGCGCGGTCTGGGATCCGGCCGCGTCGTCGCACTCGAGCACGACGAGTCCTTCGCGGCCGAGACGACGGCGCTGATCGAGCGCCACGAGGTGAGTGCACACGCGTCAGTTCGGGTAGCCGCCCTCAAGCCGATGCTCGTCGACGGGCGCGAGATGCTCTGGTACGACACGGCGGCCCTCGATGATCTTCATGACATCGATCTGCTCGTCGTGGACGGCCCTCCGGGGGACACCGGTGAGATGGCTCGTCTGCCCGCGCTCCCGGCCCTGTGGGATCGGCTTGCCGCTGACGCGGTCATCATCTTGGATGACGCCAACCGCGACGACGAGATCGCAATCGTCGAGCGATGGCTGGCCACCTACCCGCAGCTCAGTGCGCGCAGACTGCCGCACGAGAAGGGTGCGGCAGTCCTGACCCGTACGCAGCCGGCAACCGGCCCGAGCACCTGACCGGACTGTGCCGAGCGAACGACTGCAAGGCTTGTCAACCCTCCTCGTACGTGCGCTCCGGGTCGGACAGATCCCCCCCGGTGCGTTCCAGGAGCATGCGGGCAGCCGTCCTGCCAGCAGCCACCAGGCGGTCGAACTGGTGGAACTCGAGCAAGCCCACTCCCAGTGTGGCCGGGGTGATCACGTAGGCACCGGCGTCACGCGCCGCGGTCGCAGTACCCGCTGTGTTGATCATCATCGTCCGGAGCAACGTCTCCCCGAGCCGAGGCGTACGCGGCGCTCGGGTCGTGCTGTTCTGGGTCGGGGCCTGGGGTGGCGCCTGGGAACCACCCATCGACACGTTGACCGCGATGACCGGGCCTTCGTCGCGTTCGGTGAGAAGGTCGACCGGCAGGTTGTCCAGGATGCTGCCATCGACGAGGAGCTGGTCCGGCGTCCGGACCGGGGGCAGCAGCACGGGCAGCCGGCTGGACGCGCGGACCGCGTGGATGAGGCTGCCGCGCGAGTGCACGACGCGTGAGCGAGTAAGCAGGTCGGTGCTGACGCAACGGAACTGTCTCGGCAGGGCCTCGATCGGAACCGTGGCATGAAAGCGGCGGTGCAAGGCGGCGTCCAGGCGATGGCCGCGCAGCACCGCGGCCCGGGGCAGCGCATAGTCGCCCAGCGGGTTGCGCCGGACGAACTCCGCGTAGCAGATCTGCTCGAGCGTGTAGGGATCCACGCCCGTGGCGTAGATGGAGCCGATGACCGAGCCCAGGCTGCACCCCGCGATCCGGTCCACTCGGAGCCCGGCAGCGGCAAGCTCGGCCAGCACGCCGATCTGGCCAAACGACCGCGCGCCGCCTCCCGCCAGCACGACCCCCAGTGACGTGCCGCAGACCCTGGCAGCGACCGGACCGAGGGCCGGCCCGACGTCCCCGTACTCGCACTGAGTGGTACGCCACGGCCGGACCACCTCACCCCACCGCAGCAGCTCCTCCGGGCTGAGTCGCCTCCCGACGAGCACCAGGTCGGGATGGTCCACACCCGGTGGCGTCTGTGGCGGCGCGGAGGTGTCGGACACCAACACCAAGAAGTCGGCCTGGCGCAAGCAGAATGCGTCCCAGCGCTCGTCATGGTGGTCCGCGACGAGCACGACGCGGTCGTTGTCCCGCTCGGCCCGGTCAACCCCGTCGGCACCAACCCCCCGCAGGACTGCGACCCGAAGATCCGGGGACATCGACGCCACCAGGGCCGCAGCGACCGCAGCTGCCGGCGCGCCGTCGTGACGGGCAAGCACCGTACTGACCCGCGGGCGGGCCGACAAGCCCAGCGGCGGCGGCCGCGCGTCCGAGAGCCGGCGGGCCAGGACTTTGACCAAGGCCGACAACGAGTCGGGGTCGGACAACAACACCTCGTCGAAGTGGGCGCGAGACACCTCTAGCACGGTGCTGTCACGCCGGGCGCGCACTCCCGCGGTGCGCCGTCCCCCGGTCAGCAGTGCCAGCTCGCCGATCACCGACCCCGCCGCCAGCTCACGCACGACGGTGTCACCGATCACGACCTCCATCCGGCCCGTCCTCAGGATGTACATGGACTGCGCCGCCTCGCCCGCCTGCAGCAACCACGACCCGGCCGGCACCACCACGGTGTCCGCCAGGTCCTGCAGCCGTTGCTGCACCCGAGCCGGCAGCTCTCGGAACAGCGTCGCCGGCTCCTGCGACGGCCCTGCCGAGACGATCGGCTCCGGCTCGGCACCACCCGACCGGACCGGCTCGATGACGACGGCTCCGACACTCATGGGCTCGGTGGCGCCCTCGTCTGCTGTGCGCACCGACCCCAACGCGAGCGCGAGAACCGCGCAGCCGGCGAAACACGCTGCACAGAACAGCCAACCACCGCGGAACGCACCAGCCGCTGTCCCGGCCGTGGGTGAGCCCACGATGACCACCAACACCGCGATCCCCAGCACGCCACCGAGCTGGCGGGTGCTGGAGATCACCGCCGAGGCGGTGGCGTAGCGCCCTTCGGGCACCGCTCCCAGTGCGGCACTCCCAAGGACCGGCAGGGTGGCTCCGACCCCGATACCGCTGAGCACCTGGCCCGGCAGCCACTCCCCCACGAAGTCAGGAGTCAGCCCAACCCGCTGGTAGTACCAGACATATGCCAGCATCCACACGACGGCGCCTGGTACCACCACCCACCGGTGCCCGTACCGCTCGGCGACCGGTCCCAGCACCGCAGCGACCACGGCGGCGACGATGGCCCCCGGCACGAGCGCGGCACCGGCCAAGAACACGCTGTAGCCCCAGACGTACTGCAGCCACAGGATGTTGGTGAGCATGTATGCGTAGAAGCCCATGCCGGCCAGAACTGTCGCGTAGTTGGAGACGGAGAATGTCCGAATCCGCAGCAGAGCGACGTCCAGCAGCGGTGAAGGGTGGCGACGCGAGCTGACGCCGAATCCTGCGAAGAGGGCGATCGACCCGGCGAGCACCCCGAGCGTCGCAGGCGAGGTCCAACCCCACTCATTTCCCTTCACGATCGTCAGGGTGAGCATCGCCAGCCCGCCGGCTAGCAGGGCCGCTCCGAGCAGGTCCGGCATCCTGCGTCGACCCGGTGCCCGGCTCTCCACGAGCCACCGGTTCGCACTGAATATGGCCGCGATGCCGAACGGGATGTTGACCAGGAACGCCCATCGCCAGCCGCCGACCTCGACGAGCGCACCACCGAGGACAGGCCCCAGTCCGGCCGCCAAAGCAGCGCTGGCCCCCCACAGCCCCACGGCATGCGCACGATGCTCAGCCGAGAAGCCGGCGATCACGAGAGCCAGCGAGGCCGGAACCAGCATCGCGGCACCGCCGGCTTGGAACAGGCGGGCGGCAACGAGGAACTGGACCGTGGGCGCGGCGGCACACACTGCGGATGCGACAGTGAAGAGCGCGATTCCTGCGACGAACATCCGACGCCGCCCGAGCAGGTCCGCCAGCCGCCCGAATACGATGAGGAAGGCCGCGAAGACGATGTTGTAGGCGTTCAGGATCCACGAGAGCTCGCTGATGGATGTCCCGGCGAAAGACCTCTGGATGCTGGGGAACGCGACGTTGACGATGGTCGCGTCCAAGAAGGCGAGGAAGGCACCGAACGATGCGACGAGAAGGACCGTGGTCTCTGAGAGTCGACCCCTGGTAACCGTCGCACTGAACCCGGAGTCCAGCGTCTCAGCAGACGTCTCAAGCACGCGAGGGTCAGATCAGCTCGAGCGCATGCCGGGTCACCTCAGAAACGTACCGCCAGCCGGTGCCACATGATCGGAAGCCCTGGCCCACCGCCCCGTATGTCGAGTTGTTGACGGCGTTGCAGTCCACGCCATACCGTTCTGGGACGGTCGACCTTCTGCGGGCTGTGGCGAGGGCAGCCGCCGATCGTGACCCGTGATGTTGCTCGAGTTCTCAGCCCGATCCGGCCGACAGGAGCCAGATGCCTGCCTTCGCCCTGACCCAGACGCAACGTGACCTGGTCGACCAGACCCGCGATGTCGCCACGACCGAGCTGGCCGGGATCGCGGCGAACGGTGTCCCTGGCAAGGTTGACCGCGTGCTGCTGGCCGCGCTGGGCCGGCACGGGCTGCTGGCACGAATGGTCGGGAGCTCGGCCCGGCGGGCAGCAGCGATGGACCTCTGTCTGCTCCGGGAGTCGCTGGCCACGGTGAGCACCGCCGCGGAGACCGCGCTGGCTCTGCAGGGTCTGGGCAGCTACCCGTTCCTGCTGTTCGGCAGCGACG
>JANWJC010000127.1 GCA_025449595.1 Acidobacteriota bacterium
GGCGAGGGCGCCGGTCAGGCGTCGAGGAGCTCGAGGACGTCGTCGGGGATGTCGAAGTTCGCGAACACGTTCTGCACGTCGTCGCTGTCCTCGAGCGCATCGATGAGGCGCAGCATCTTGCGCGCCCCCTCCTCGTCCAGCGGGACCTGCAGGCTCGGGACGAACGAGGTCTCGGCCGACTCGTAGTCGATCCCGGCGTCCACCAGGGCGGTACGCACCGCCACGACGTCGGCCGGCTCGCTCAGCACCTCGTAGGTGTCGCCGAGGTCGTTGACCTCCTCGGCGCCAGCGTCCAGGACCGCTCCCAGGACGTCGTCCTCGCCGAGCTCACCCTTGGGTACGAGCACCACGCCCTTGCGCGCGAACAGGTACGACACCGATCCCGGATCGGCCATGGACCCGCCGTTGCGGGTCATCGCGACCCGGACGTCGGAGGCTGCGCGGTTGCGATTGTCGGTGAGGCACTCCACGAGCACCGCGACGCCGTTCGGGCCGTAGCCCTCGTACATGATCGTCTGCCAGTCGGCGCCGCCGGACTCCGCCCCTGAACCGCGCTTGAGGGCGCGGTCGATGTTGTCGTTGGGTACGGAGTTCTTCTTCGCCATGTAGACGGCGTCGTACAGCGTCGGGTTGGCGTCCATGTCGGCACCGCCCATCCGGGCGGCCACCTCGATGTTCTTGATGAGCTTGGCGAACAGCTTGCCGCGCGTGGCGTCCGTGGCCGCCTGCTGGTGCTTGGTGGTGGCCCACTTGGAGTGGCCGCTCATGTCTGCTCTCTCACCATCTCGAGGAAGTACGCGTGGACTCGGGTGTCGCCGGTCAGCTCGGGATGGAACGACGTGGCGAGCACCGGACCCTGTCGGACCGCGACGATCCTACCGGCGGCCGGACCGGAGCTCACCGTGGCGAGCACGTCGACAGCCTCGCCGAGGTCCTCCACCCAGGGGGCCCGGATGAACACCGCATGCAGTGGGTCCGCGCCGAGCACCGGCATGTCCAGGTCGGCCTCGAACGAGTCGACCTGACGCCCGAACGCGTTGCGGCGCACCGTGACGTCCAGGCCGCCGATCGTCTCCTGGTCGGCGCGGCCCCCCTCGATCCGGTCGGCCAGCATGATCATCCCTGCGCAGGACCCGTACGCCGGCATCCCGGCGGCGACCCGCTCGCGCAGCGGCGCCATCAGGCCCCACCGCAGCGCCAGGTTGCTCATGGTGGTCGACTCCCCGCCGGGGATGACGATCGCATCGATCGCGGCGACGTCCTCGGGGGTACGTACCCGCAGCGTGCGAGCCGCCAGCCCGGCCAGCGTGTGCTCGTGCTCACGTACGTCACCCTGCAGCGCGAGCACGCCGATCACGGGACCCGTACCGCTCACTGCTCTCCCACCTTCACCGGCGTTTGATCGCGCTGGCCGGGTTCACCGGCGTTTGATCGCGCCAAACCGGACAATTCGGGCAAACCATCGCTCAACCGCCGGTGAACCCCCGCCCGTCGACCAAACGCCGGTGAACGGTACGAGGGCGGCGTCGAGCGCGATCGCTGACTACCAGCCACGGTCCTCGAGGTGGTGGTGCACGGGCAGGTCGGCCACGTTGATGCCGACCATGGCTTCGCCGAGCCCGCGCGAGACCTTGGCGACCACGTCCGGGTTGTCGTAGTGCAGCGTCGCCTGCACGATCGCGTTGGCGCGCTGGGCCGGGTTGCCGGACTTGAAGATGCCCGAGCCGACGAACACACCCTCCGCGCCGAGCTGCATCATCATCGCGGCGTCGGCCGGGGTCGCGATGCCGCCGGCCGTGAACAGGACCACCGGCAGCTTGCCGGCGGCGGCGACCTCGACCACGAGCTCGTACGGAGCCTGCAGCTCCTTGGCTGCGACGTACAGCTCGTCCTTGCTCATGGAGGTCAGGCGCCGGATCTCGCCGCTGATGCGCCGCATGTGGGTGGTGGCGTTCGACACGTCGCCGGTGCCGGCCTCGCCCTTGGACCGGATCATCGCGGCACCTTCGGACAGGCGCCGCAACGCCTCGCCGAGGTTGGTCGCACCGCACACGAACGGCACCGTGAACGCCCACTTGTCGATGTGGTTGGCCATGTCGGCCGGCGTCAGGACCTCGGACTCGTCGATGTAGTCGACACCGAGCGCCTGCAGCACCTGCGCCTCGGCGAAGTGCCCGATGCGGGCCTTGGCCATCACCGGGATGGACACCGCGGCCTGGATGCCCTCGATCATGTCGGGGTCGCTCATCCGGGAGACGCCGCCCTGGGCGCGGATGTCAGCCGGCACCCGCTCCAGCGCCATCACCGCGACGGCTCCGGCGTCCTCGGCGATCTTGGCCTGGTCGGGGGTGACGACGTCCATGATCACGCCACCCTTGAGCATCTCGGCCATGCCCCGCTTGACGCGCATCGTGCCGGTGCCCGCCTCCGCGCGCGGCGCGACAGGCACCTCGGCGGTACGGGCGCTGGTGGCGCGCGCTGCGGCGACCTGCTTACCGGCAGATTTGCTGGTAGCGACCTTCTTGGCGGACATCGTGACCTCGGCTGACGGGTGTGGGCGCGACACGCGCCGAACGCGCGTGCCCTCCGCACGATCCTAGCCGGGGAGGGGCCCAGGCCCGTCCCCGGCGGTCAGGGCTCAGGTGATCTTGACCTTGGCCTTGCTGTTGACCAGCGCAACCCAGATCTGCCCGGGAGCGAACGGGAGCACCGAGCCGTCGGCCGCGGTGAACGTCGTCCCGCTCTGCTCCGTCGGTCGGCTCCACCGCACCTGCCACACCTTCCCGTTGCGCAGCACCCACGCGGTCCCGGTCCCGACCGTCACGAGCATGGGGGTACGGCCGCCGTAGCGGTCGCCGAAGCCGGAGTCGTACTGGCGCACCGACTGCAGCACGACCGTCGTCGCCTGCTGCGTGCCGCCTTCGGAGGCCCGCGACGGCGACCCGTTCAGCCACACGTTGAAGACCCCGGCCTTGGCGTTCCACACGAACGTGGCGGAGGAGGCCGGGTACGGGGCCGTCGCGGTACGGATCGGGCGTCCGCCAGGGGGCACGGCGGTGGAGAAGGTGAACCCGATCGAGTGCGCGATGCTGGCCTTGGGCGCCTGGGCGAGCAGTTCCGGGGCTCGGCCCATCAGCCCGTGGTCCTGGCTGCGGCCTGGGGCGTACGAGAAGCCTTTGGCGCCCAGGTCATGGACCACTTCGTAGAACGGCGCCGCCTTCAGCAGCGGGAGCATCCGGGTCTGAGCGCCGGAGAACGCGAAGGCCGGGGCGCCGTACTGCGCGAGCAGCTCGATGTCGGAGATCCGCGCGCTACGGATCGGGCCGACCAGCTTGGGCACGCTCGTGGAGAACACCACGGCGAGCCGGCTCAGGCCCCCTTCGACCTCCTCGATGTACACGATGTCGGCCGAGCGCAGTCCCACCTGCGGCTGCGCGGGCCGGGTGTTGTCCACCTTGACGACGAGCACCTGCTTGCCGGCACCACCGGGACGCCCGGACAGTGGGGACAGGTTCGATGGCGGCGCCGGCGTGGGGCTCGCCGAAGGTGAGACGAGAACGGGGCTGGCGGACGGGGCCGCTACCGACACCGCACCGCTGCTGCAGGCGGCGCACAGGCCCAGCGCGAGCAGGGCAAGGACCGGGCGGATCGCCGGTCGACGTACGAGCACGGGGGGCTCCTCCTGGGACGCGGGCCGCTCAGCCGAGCCGACCGTCGCCCGCGAGGGTACGTGACCGGATGTTGCGCGAAGGTAAGGACACCACTGTCCGCAAACGGGTCGTGGTGTGGCGCCGACGAGCGATCAGCGACCGGCCAGTCCCGGCGGTGGTGTGTCGGCCAGCTCGACGGTCTGCGGCCAGGGGGTACGTCCGGCCAGCCGGAACCAGCGCACCAGGCGGCGTCGGCGTAGCTCCCGGGCCGAGGCGACGGCATCGTTGTGGAACCGCCGTGCCAGCTCGACCCGGCGGCACGCCGCGGCGAGCTCGGTGAGCAGCTCGGTGGCATCGGGGTCCGGGGGGTCGCCGTCGCGCTCGCCGAGGACGTCGGCGGTGTCCTCGTCCGTCGCGAAGACCTCGCCCAGGACGCGCGTCAGCCCGCTCTCGGCCGCCGACCGACTGGCCTCGTCAGCGGGATCGACGGTCGCGGCGCGGCGTGCGGCGTCGCCGAGCACGAGACTGGTCGCCGGGTCGAGCAGCCCGCTGTCGGCGAGGTCGGTGGACAGTGCCGCGCGCCGCAGCAGCTGCGCGTCCAGAGCGGCGTCGGCGGTCTCGATGCGCTGGTGCACGCGGTCCAGCCGGCCCGCCGTGGCGGAGAGGTAGACCACCACCGCCCCGAGCAGCAGGAAGAGCAGGAGCAGGTTCGTGATGCTGTCGGTGCTCATGAGGTCGCGTCCTTGTCACGGCGCGAGAGGCGTCCGACCAGCTGGCCCCGGAAGTCCTCGCGCACCTTCTCCCCCGACGTCGTGACGGACTCGTACACCTCGACGACCTGCTTGGCGACCTGTACCCAGTCGAAGCGCTGTACGTACGCATGTCCAGCTGCGGCGGTCCGCGCCCGCCGTGCCGGATCACCGAGCAGCTCGATGGCGGCGCGGGCCAACGCCTCCGGGTCCCCCATCGCGAACAGCGTCCCTGCCCGCCCGTCGTCGAGCACCCGGCGGAACGCGTCGAGGTCACTTGCCAGCACCGGTGTTCCGCTGGCCATCGCCTCGGTCAGCACGATGCCGAAGCTCTCCCCGCCGGTGTGGGGGGCGGCGTACAGGTCGACGGAGTGGAACGCCCGTACCTTGTCCTCCTCCGAGACCCGCCCGAGGAACACGACATGCTCGCGCAGCTGGTCCGGCAGCGAGGCCCGTACGGCGTCCGCGTCACCGGGCCCGGCGACCAGCAGCCGGGTCCCGGGGTGCGCACGCAGGATCGCCGGGAGCGCAGCAAGGAGCACCGGCAGTCCCTTTCGCGGCTCGTCGATACGTCCGATGAAGAAGATCGCCGGACGGTCCCCAGGCCAGCCGGGCAACGGCTCGGCCCGTTCGAACTTGGCGCAGTCGACGCCGTTGGGGATCAGGACCGCGTCGCCGCCGAGGTGGTCGACGAGGGTCTTGCGCGCCGCCTCGCTCACCGCGATCGGGCCCGACACCTTCTCCAGCACCGCTTGGGCGAGCCAGTAGCCCGCCATGAGGGCACGGGACCGCGTCATCGCGGAGTGCCACGTGGCAACGATCGGGCCGCGCGCCGCCCAGCACGCCAGTGCCGGCAGGCTCGGGGAGGCCGGCTCGTGGACGTGCAGCACGTCGAAGTCGCCCTCGCGCAGCCACCGACGCACCCTTCGGACCGCGACCGGACCGAACGCGATCCTGGCCACCGAACCGTTGTACGACACCGACACGGGCTTGCCCGCCGACACGACGTACGGCGGCAGTGCGCTGTCGTCCTCCGCCGGTGTCAGCACGCTGACGTCGTGGCCGAGGCGGCGCAGCGCGATCGCGAGCTCCGCGACGTGTGCGCCAACCCCGCCCGGCTCGCACCAGTCGTACGGGCAGACCAGCCCGACCTTCACGGCGTCGGCTTCCGCGTCGGGTCGAGGTCATCTGTCCACAGTCGCTGGAGCATGTGCCAGGAACCCGGGTGCGTGGCGATGCCGGCTCCGAACGCGTCGGCGACGAGCTGGGTCGCGCGCTGGATGCGCTCGGGCTTCGTACCCTCGGTCGGCACCTCGATGGCCGGGTGGAAGTGCACGTGGTTGCGCCCTGCCTCCGTCCACAGCGTCGGAGCCAGGAGCACGGCGCCGGTCTGGACGGCCAGGGCGGCCGGGCCGGCCGGGAAACGGGCCTCGGCGCCGAAGAAGTCGACCGGCAGCCCGCCCGTGGTCAGGTCCCGATCCCCGAGCAGGGCAATCAGGCCGCCGGCGCGCAACCGGCGCAGCAGCGTCGGGAACGGCGGGTCGCCGCCTGTCAACGGCAGCACCTCCATCCCCAGGGAGCGGCGGAAGTCGAGGAACTTCTGGTACAGATCCTCAGGTTTGAGCCGTTCCGCGACGGTGACGACGGTCGTGTACTTCACGCAGGCCCACGCGCCGGCGTGGTCCCAGTTGCCCATGTGCGGCAGCACGCACACCACCCCGCGGCCGGTGGCTAGGGCAGCCGAGAACACGTCCTCGTCGTGGATCACGATCGAGTCGCGGATCCGCTCCCGGCTCCAGCCCGGCATCCGGAACGCGTCGCACCAGTAGCGCAGGTAGTTGCGCATCCCTTGACGGGACAGTGCCCGCAGCTCGGCCGGCGTCGCTCCGGGGCCGAGCACCCGGGAGAGGTTGGACTCCAGCCGGCGTACCTGCGGTCCCCGGCGCGCCCACGAGGCGTCGGCGATCCGCTCGAACAAGCCGTACGCCACCGGCTCGGGCATCCGGCGCACCAGCGCCCATCCGGCCGCGAAGCCGCGCTCCGCGACGAGCTCGCTCAGGTCGCTCATCGCGGCGTGTCCGGTGCGCCGCCGGGGTCACGTGGGTGGCCGGCTTCGGGCCGAGCGAGCTGGCGGCGGACGTGGACCACACGCTGCAGGACGGTCACCCAGGTCAGCACAGCCAGGACCCACAGCACAGCCGGCAGGACGTACGGGACCCCGACGCCATACAGGAAAGCTGCGATCAGCGCCGCCAGCAGGCGTTCGGAGCGCTCGGCGATACCGACGTTGCACTCGACGCCGATGGACTCCGCACGGGCCTTGGCGTACGACACCACGAAGGCACCGACCAGGCACGCCAGTGCCGCGGCCGTGGTGCGGTCGTCCGAGACCCGTACGAACCCGAGCAGCAGGCCCCCGAACACCGCACCGTCGGCCACCCGGTCCAGGGTCGAGTCCAGGAACGCACCCCACGGGCCCTGCCGGCCCGACATGCGCGCCATCGTCCCGTCGATCAGGTCGCTGAACGCGAACAGGCCGATGACGACGGCGCCGAGCCACCATTGCCCACGAGGGAAGAACACCAGCGCGGCCACGGAGGCACCCACGGTGCCGAAGATCGTGACGGCGTCCGGGGAGACCCGCAGCCGCAGCAGCCCGCGGGCCATCGGGTCGATGGCGTGGGCCGCCACGGCGCGCGCACCAGCGTTGTTGAGCATCTGCGCGAAGACACCTTCAGCCGGGAGCGTGGGCCTGGTGAGTCTAGGGCCTGCTGAGCCAGGGGCCTCCTGACGAGGCAGCCGGGTGGGTGCGTACGGCGGGTCGCCCATCCGGACGAACCGGTTGCCCGTCGCCACGACGGGGTGAAGTGTGGTGACCCGGGGCCTGCGGTGAGGGCCACGCGAGCGCGAGGAGGCGGTCCATGGCCGAAAGAGCAGAACGGGCGGCCGTCGGGACGCCGGACTCCCCCACGAGCATCCGCAACGTCGTCCTGGTCGGACCGCCCGGTTCAGGCAAGACCACCCTCGTCGAGTCCCTGCTGGTGTCGGCCGGCGTCATCAACCGGGCCGGGCGGGTGGAGGACGGCACCACCGTCACCGACCACGACGAGGCCGAGCTGCGTCAGCAGCGATCGGTGTCGTTGGCGGTGGCCCCGCTCACGGTCGACGGTACGAAGATCAACCTGTTGGACACTCCCGGGTATGCGGACTTCGTCGGTGACCTGCGCGCCGGACTGCGCGCCGCCGATGCCGCGCTCGTCGTCGTCGGCGCCGTCGACGGCGTCGACGCGGCAACGGTCATGCTCTGGGAGGAGTGCGCCGCCGTCGGCATGCCGAGGGCGGTCGTCGTCACCAAGCTCGACAAGGAACGAGCCGACTTCGAGGAGACCGTCGCGGTCTGCCAGCGGGTGTTCGGTGACGGCGTACTCCCGCTGTGGCTTCCCATGCATGGTGATGACGGCGCACCAGCCGGGCTGATCGGACTACTGACGCAACAGATCTACGACTACTCCTCCGGTGAATGCGTCATGCGCGCGCCGGACGCGGCGCACCTGCCCCTGATCGAGAGTGCCCGGGCGGCATTGATCGAGGCGATCATCGCGGAGTCCGAGGACGAGTCCCTCATGGACCGGTACATCGCCGGCGAGGAGCTCGACGCGGACGCCCTCATCGCGGACCTGGAGACCGCCGTCACGAGAGCGTCGTTCTTCCCCGTGCTGCCCGCCGCCAGCAACCCCGCGGGTTTCGGGGCGCCCGAGCTGCTCGACGGGATCGTCCGCGCCTTCCCGTCACCGACCGAACGAGCCCTGCCCGCCGCGACGACGCCGGCCGGAAAGCCGGTGGCACCACTGTCGAGCGACCCCGGCGGGCGGCTGTGCGCCGAGGTGGTCAAGACGACGAGTGACCCGTACGTCGGCCGGGTGTCGTTGGTGCGGGTCTTCTCCGGGACGCTGCACCCTGACGCGCCGATCCACGTGTCGGGGCATTTCGACGACCGTCGCGTGGACGCCGGCCACGAGGACCACGACGTCGATGAGCGCGTCGGCGGGCTTGCCAGTCCGCTGGGCAAGACGTTGCGAAGTGTGCCGCATGCCGTGGCCGGCGACATCGTGGCGGTGGCGAAGCTCGCGCACGCCGAGACCGGGGATACGTTGTCCGACAAGGACTCTCCGCTGCTGATCGAACCGTGGACGATGCCGGATCCGTTGCTGCCGATCGCGATCGCCGCCCACTCCAAGGCCGACGAGGACAAGCTCGCGGGGGCGCTCGCGCGGTTGGTCGCGGAGGACGCGACGCTGCGCCTCGAACGCAACGGCGAGACCGGTCAGCTCGTGCTCTGGTGCATGGGCGAGGCGCACGTGGACGTACTGCTGGACCGCCTTCGCTCTCGGTACGGAGTCGCGGTCGACTCCGTACCGGTCCGGGTGTCGCTGCGCGAGACCTTCAGCACTTCCGGCAAGGGGCACGGCCGACTGGTGAAGCAGTCCGGCGGGCACGGCCAGTACGCAGTGTGCGATGTGGAGGTCGAGCCGCTGCCCACAGGTTCCGGCTTCGAGTTCGTCGACCGGGTCGTCGGCGGTGCGGTCCCCCGCCAGTTCATCAGCAGTGTGGAGAAGGGGGTACGTACCCAGCTCGACCGCGGGGTCACGGCCGGATATCCGGTGGTGGACGTACGCGTCACCCTGCTCGACGGCAAGTCGCACTCGGTCGACTCCTCCGACATGGCCTTCCAGAGCGCGGGGGCGCTGGCGGTGCGGGAGGCCGCCGCCGCCGCGGTGGTGTCGTTGCTCGAGCCCGTCGACCATGTCAGCGTCCTGGTGTCGGACGAGTACGTCGGCTCGGTCATGAGCGACCTGTCCGGGCGGCGCGGCCGTGTGTCCGGCAGCGAGCCGGTGTCGTCCGGGCGTACCGAGATCCGCGCCGACGTACCGCAGCTGGAGCTCACCCGCTACGCCATCGAGCTGCGCTCCCTCTCCCACGGGACCGCGACCTTCACCCGGGAGTTCGCCGGCCACGAGCCCATGCCGGCCCAGCTGGCGAAGAAGGTCCAGGCCGAGTCCACCGCCCACTGATCTCCTTCCTTGCGTCCCTTGGTGGGAGGTCAGGTGGTACGGGCGGAGTGGGGCCAGGCCTCGCGCAAGAGGGCGCAGGTGTCCACCAGGAGCTGGGACATCGAACGGGTGCCGCTGATGATGGGCAGGAAGTTCGTGTCGCCGCCCCAGCGGGGGACGATGTGCTGGTGCAGGTGGCCGGCGATCCCGGCGCCGGCCACCGACCCCTGGTTCATGCCCAGGTTGAAGCCCTGGGCTCCGGAGACCTCGCGCAGCGTGGTCATCGCGCGCTGCGTGAACAGGCCGAGCTCGCCCACCTCGGGCGCGGTCAGGTCGGTGTAGTCCGAGACGTGACGGTACGGACAGACCATGACGTGCCCGACGTTGTACGGGTACAGGTTCATGACGCCGTACACGAGCTCGCCTCGCCCGAACACCAGGCTGGACTCCATCGGCGCGGCCGGTGAGACGCAGAACGGGCAGTCCTCGCCCTCACCCTCGTGTCGCGGCTTGCTCTCACCCTGGATGTACGCCATCCGGTGCGGGTTCCACAACCGGCCCCAGGCTCCGAACCACTCCGGCTGCTCGCTGTCGGACACCGCCTACACCTGCACCCGGCGCGCCACCGCATCGACGATCTCGGCCACCGCCGCCGCGATCGGGACCCCGTTGTGCTGGGTGCCGTCGCGGTACCGGAACGACACTGCGCCCGCAGCGGTGTCCTCGTCCCCTGCGATGAGCATGAAGGGCACCTTCAGCTTCTGCGCGTTGCGGATCTTCTTCTGCATGCGGTCGTCGGAGGTATCCACCTCGACCCGGATCCCCTGCTGCCGCAACAACCCCGCGACGGCGAGCAGGTGGTCTACGTGGGTGTCGGTAATGGGGATCCCCATCACCTGGACCGGCGCGAGCCAGGGCGGGAACGCACCCGCGTAGTGCTCGAGCAGGACAGCGAAGAACCGCTCGATGGACCCGAACAGCGCGCGGTGGATCATCACCGGCCGCTGCCGGGTGCCGTCGCTGGCCTGGTACTGCAGGTCGAAGAGCTTGGGCAGGTTGAAGTCCACCTGGATCGTCGACATCTGCCAGGTCCGCCCGATGGCGTCCTTCGCCTGCACGGAGATCTTGGGTCCGTAGAACGCCGCTCCGCCCGGGTCGAGCACTGTTTCCAGCCCCTGTGCGTCGGCGGCACGCTGCAGAACCTCGATCGCCTCCTGCCAGTCCTCGTCGGTCCCGACGTACTTCTCCTCGTTGCGGGTGGACAGCTCGAGGTAGAAGTCCTCCAGCCCGTAGTCGCGCAGCAGGTTGAGCACGAACGTGAGCAGCGAGTCGAGCTCACCTGGCATCTGCTCGAGCGTGCAGTAGATGTGGGCATCGTCCTGGGTGAAGCCACGAGCGCGGGTGAGCCCGTGCACAACACCGGACTTCTCGTAGCGGTAGACGGTCCCGAACTCGAACAACCGCAATGGGAGCTCACGGTACGAGCGCCCCCTGGCATCGAATATCAGATTGTGCATGGGGCAGTTCATGGGCTTCATGTAGTACTTCTGCCCGGCCCGCTTGAGCTCCCCGTCCGAGCCGTACTCGGCGTCGAGCTCCATCGGCGGATACATGCTCTCGGCGTACCAGTCCAGGTGCCCGGAGATCTCGTAGAGCCGCGCCTTGGTCAGGTGCGGGGTGTAGACGAACTCGTAGCCACCCTCCTCGTGCCGACGGCGGGAGTAGTCCTCCATGACCTTGCGTACGACCCCACCCTTGGGGTGGAACACCGCGAGGCCGGAACCGATCTCGTCAGGGAAGCTGAAAAGGTCCAGCTCGGTCCCGAGCCGGCGGTGGTCACGCTTCTCCGCCTCGACGAGGAACGCCAGGTGCGCCTTCAACGCATCTCGGCTCTCCCACGCCGTCCCGTAGATGCGTTGCAGCGTCGGGTTCTTCTCGCTCCCTCGCCAGTAGGCTGCGGCGCTGCGCATCAACTTGAACGCCGGGATCATCCGAGTGGTGGGCACGTGCGGCCCGCGGCACAGGTCACGCCACTCCCGCTCGCCGGTCTTGGCGTCCAGGTTGTCGTAGATGGTGAGCTCCGCCCCACCGACCTCCATGACGTCGTCCTGCGCCGCACCGCCCTTCAGCCCGATCAGCTCGAGCTTGTACGGCTCCGCCGCCAGCTCGGTCCGCGCCTCGGTCTCGGTCACCACGCGACGGGAGAACCGCTGACCCGCCTTCACGATCTCCTGCATGCGCTTCTCCAGCGCACTGAGGTCCTCGGGGGTGAACGGGCGCTCGACGTCGAAGTCGTAGTAGAAGCCGTCGGTGATCGGCGGGCCGATGCCCAGGCGGGCCGCCGGGAACAACGACTGCACCGCCTGTGCGAGCACGTGCGCGGTGGAGTGTCGCAGCACGGCGCGCCCGTCCTCGCTGTCCACGCGGACCGGCTCGACGACCTCACCACCGGCGAGGACATGGGCCAGGTCGGTCAGCTTGCCGTCCACCCGGGCGACGACCACCGCCCTGTCCTGGAACAGCTCTGCGGCACTCGTGCCGTCCGGGACCGTACGGTCCTCCCGGACCCCATCGGAGTCGACGACGGTTACACACAGGTCGGACATGGCGACTCCAGGATGCTCGAGCGTCGACCGCGACGAAGGGCCGACCGGGAAAGGACCGACGGTGACGAGGCGCCGTTCCTCGGGCAGCCCGATGCTATCCGGCGGTTGTTGCCCGGTGTCCACCGGGAATCGCGGGCACCGTCGACGCTGGCGCCGGACTCAGGGTCGGATCAGGTTGGCCAGGACTGTGGCCTCGCTGATGTCGCTGGCCTTGCTCGCCGTCAGCAGCGTGACGTCGCGCATGGCCGCGAGCGAACGCAGGTGAGCCAACGCCGCCGCGCGCTCCGGATCCTTGAGCTCCTCGCGATAGCGCAGCGTGAACTCGGCGAACTTCTCCGGATCATGCGCGTACCACTTGCGCAGCTCGGTCGAGGGTGCGACCTGTTTGCACCACTCGTCCAGCGCCGCCTTGGCCTTGGTCATTCCGCGCGGCCAGATCCGATCGACAAGGACCCTCGCTCCGTCGTGCGGGGTCGGCTCGTCGTACACCCGGCCCACGTTGACCACCCGCTTGCTGCTCATGTCTTCTCCATGCTGCGCCGTGTCATCCCTGGCAGATCAGCAACGGCACGAGCTGTTCGGCAGTCGTGAGGGAGCCGTGCTGTCCGAGCATCGACGACTCCAACGGCTCGGCGGTGCGA
>JANWJC010000128.1 GCA_025449595.1 Acidobacteriota bacterium
CCGCCACGACGACGCCGATGACAGCAGTCGCAACCAGGCCCCGGCTGAACGCGTCGGCCGCTCCCGACGCGCTCGTGAGACTGCCGGCGGTGGCGGCAACCGCTGACACGACCGCCACGCCGAGAGCAGCGCCGAGCTCGTGACCGGTCATGAGGAACCCGGACGCCATCCCGGCGTGCTGCGCCGGGATCCCGGCCATGGCGGTGACCGAGACGGACACGAACACCAAGCCGATCCCGAAGCCGAGAGTCAGCAGACCGGGCAGCAGGTCCGTCGCGAAGTGCCCACCCACGGGGGCGCCGGCGAGCAGCAGCGCTCCGCCGACCGACAGGCTGAGCCCGACGACGGCGATGACGCGGGAGGAGAGTTTGCCCATGAGCCGACCAGCGGCGTGGGCCGCAGCCGCCATCACCAGGGCGAGCGGCAGGAACACCAGCCCGGCCTCGAGGGCGGAGTAGCCGAGCACGGTCTGGGCGAAGATCGAGGTCAGGAAGATGACCCCGACGAGGATCCCTGTGGCACCCAGCATCACGCTCGTCCCCGACAACAGGGTCTTGACCTTCCACGTGTGCGGCGGGACCAGCGGGGAGGCGACCCGGCGCTCGATGGCGAGGAACGCTGTCGCGAGCGCTGTGGCCACGGCGAACAGGCCGAGGGAGTACGCGGAGGTCCAGCCGTGCTCGCTCGTGCCCTGGATGCCGAGCAGGAGCGCACCGAGGGCCGCGATGGCCGTCACGCCGCCGGGCAGGTCGAGCCGGCTGAGACCAGCGCGCTCGACCGTCTGCCTGGGGAGCAGAAAGAGCGCGGCTGCAAAGGCGGCGACACCGACGGGCACATTGATCCAGAAGATCGCCTGCCAGCCCGCCCACGTGGTCAGGGCACCACCGAGCAGGACCCCCGCAGCGACCCCCATGCTGCCAACGGCTCCCCACAGCGCCAGCCCCTTGGTCCGCTGAGCTCCGCTGTAGAAGGTCATGATCAGCGAGAGTGCCGCTGGTGTCATCGCAGCAGCACCGAGGCCCTGGGTGGCTCGGGCAGCGACGAGGACTCCCGCGCTCCCGGCGATCCCGGCCACGAAGGACGCCGCGGTGAAGAGCGCCAGGCCGACGAGGAACACGAGGCGGCGCGGCAACAGGTCAGCGATGCGGCCCCCGAGCAGAAGGCCACCTCCGGACGTCAGGAGGTACGCCGTCACGAGCCACTGGAGGTCGTGGCTGCCGAGGTCGAGCTCGCGGCCGATGGTGGGCAGCGCGGTGTTGACCACGGAGATGTCGAGGACGACGAGCACCTGAGCGGCCAGAGCGACGCAGAGGACGGACCACGAACGGTGCTCCTTGGGCTCGACGGGCGGGTCGGCGTTCGCGGTGTGCGCGGTGTGCGCCGCGCCGGCGGCGACCGACCCCGCAAGTGCCTGGGGGGTGACGGAGAGCTGAGCGATCTCGGCGGTGCTCACGGGGACTCCTGGTGAGTGAGGGCTGCTTGGGGACAGCTCCACCCTCGGTCTCGGACTACCTGGTTCGCGCCGGTGTAATCGCCAGTACTCGGCGAACCCGCTGGTTCAGCCGAGGTCGAGCCGCGCCAGCTCCCCGCGGGAGCTCACCCCTGCCTTGGCGAACACGTTGCGCAGGTGGAAGTCGACCGTGCGGGGGCTCAGGAAGAGCTGAGCGGCGACGTCGCGGTTGCTCAAGCCCTGCCGCACCAGCTCGGCGACGTGTCGTTCTTGGGGCGTGAGGTCGACGGCGGTGCTGGAGTCCCGCCTGCGGGAGGTCTCACCCGACGCCCGGAGCTCGTGTCGTGCCCGCGCCGCCCAGGGTGCGGCACCGACGTCCTCGAAGGTGTCCAGTGCTGCTCGGAGGTGTTCGCGCGCGTCGACCCGACGACGCGAGCGCCGGAGGAATTCACCGAACGCCAGCTCGCTCCGGGCCTGGTCGACGCGACGCGGTGAGCGTGTGTGCGCGTCTAGTGCGCGCTCAAACAACGACTGCGCCTCGGATCCGTCGGCCATCAGGGCCAACGCGTGGGCGGCGGATGCCATCGCCCAGGGTTCGCCGGTGAGTTCGGCCAGGGTCCCAAGCTCGTCCGCCCACTGGCCCAACCGATCGCCTCGCCCGGCGCGTGCGGCCGCTTCTACCCGGTCCAGCGCCGACATGTTCGCGATCATCGCGTGGGTGATCTGCTCGAGGTGATGGAGGGCGGCGTCCGGAGTGTCGGCTGCGGCGACGCCCCGTGCCCAGAGCATCACGTCGCGGCTGACGACGCTGGTCAGCCCGACGTCTCGGTCGCGAGTCGGTTGGTCGAACTCGGTGCGACGGCGGTCGAACTCGGGCTGGTCGCCGCGCAGTGCGGCCAGCAGGGTGAGCCACGCCAGCGGCAGGCTACCCAGTGGGTCTTGCCCGGTTGCACGCGCCAGGTCCAGCGCCTCGGCCGAGCCGGCTGCCGCGGTGCGCCAAGCGCCGGTACTGATCTCCGCCGGGGCGCGGCGGGCGAGCCCGTACAGGATGGTGACCGGTGCCCCCGCATCCCGCGCGCGGGCCACGAACCGGCCGTACTCGCCGAGTGCGACGTCGTCGTCGCCGATGTACAGCGCGGCGAGACCGAGGTTCGGCACGAGGTCGACGTCCCCGCCGGCCGTGTCCTCGGCGAAGGCCAGCCGGAACTCTGTCGCTGCGTCACGCAGGTTTCCGCGGGCGATGTGGGCGAAGCCGGACAGGAGCAGGGCCGAGGAGCGCGCTGCGCCTGCGGGCATGGAGTCCGGGTCGCCGACGAACTCGGTCGGGTCGATGTCGATGCCCGAGTCGGCGCCGAAGGTCGCGGCGGCGGCCGCCATCCTTGCCATCACCGTGGCACGGGTGAAGTCCGTTCCGGCGACTTCACGGGCCGCCTGCAGCAGGATCCGGTGCCCCACCGGCCCCGACCCGATGTTCCACTCGATCCGGGCGCGGAGCCGATCGACGTCGGCGCGCACAACGACGCTGTCGGCGGCCACTCGGGCGGCCTCTGCGAGGGCGCGGGCACGCCCTGGTTGTGCACCCGCCCACGCGGCGCCGGCAGCAGACAACAGCCGGGACGCGCGCGGCCCCGCGGCAACCGTGAGCTCGGCGGCGCGTTCCCACGCGGCCGATGCGGCCTCGAGTCCGCCGCGCTGGCTGGCACGCTCGGCGACCTGGTCGAGGTCGGCGACGACGGACTCGTCAGGCTCCTCGACCGCGGCCGCCCGGTGCCACGCGCGCCGGTCGATGTCTCCGCTGCCGACCAGAGCCTCCGCGAGCGCACGGTGAGCAGCCCGGCGTTGGTCGCCCGTCGCCGCGCCGTAGACCGCGGAGCGCACCAACGGGTGTCGCAGGGTTACGACGCCGTCAACAACACTGACGAGGCCGGAGTCCTCAGCAGCGCTGACCTCCTCTGATGAGGCGTCGAGTGCGAGAGCTGCCTGCCGCACGATCGCGGCCCGTCCGGAGTCATCGGCTGCCGTGACCAGCAGGAATGACTGCGCGCCCGAGGGAAGTCGTCTGACCCGGTCGAGGAAGGCACGCTCCACCCCCTCGGTCAATGGCAGCTGCACGGGCAGGGGGTCCTGTCCGCTGAGCTGACCGGTCGGGAGCGCGTTCGCGAGCTCGACGAGGGCGAGCGGGTTGCCTGCGGTGCTGGTAACGATCCGGTCGAGCACGTCGGCTGGAACAAGGACTCCCGCGAGCGCAGTGAGCAAAACGCCGGCGTCGGATGCGTCGAGCTCGCCCAGCGTGAGGTTCGGCAGCTCACCGGCGTCGAAGCGGCGGACATCGCCGTCACGAGCGGCGAACAGCAGGGCTATCCGCTCGGCCTGCAGGCGGCGTGCCACGAAGAGCAGCGCGGCCGCGGAGGCGTCGTCGAGCCAGTGCGCGTCATCGACGACAGCCAGCACCGGCGCTTCTTCCGCTGCCTCTGCCAGGAGGCTCAACGCGGCGAGGAAGACAAGGAACCGGTCGACGTCGCCCTCTTCCTCACCGAACGCCCGACGCAGCGAACGCGCCTGCGGCGCGGGCAGACGTTCCGCGAAGCGCAGGACGGGGCGCAACAGTCGCTGGATGGCCGCAAATGCGAGCGGCGACTCCGACTCGATCCCCGAGGTCCGCAGGACGGTGAACCCCTCGGCGTCGGCGTCGGCGGCGGCGGCGGCGAGCAACGTGGACTTACCGACGCCAGGCAGCCCGTGCAGAACGAGCGCGGACCCGCGTGAACGGCACGCCTGGTCCAGCAGCCCCCGAACCGCGACGCGCTCATCATCTCGACCCGCGAGCACGCGGCGAGCGTAGCCGGACGAAGGACAACCCCGGCGAAATCACCGGCGCGACCAGGCGAGCCCACGCCGCAAGGTCAAGGGGTCAGGACCACCGCCCAGCGTCCCGGGAGACCCCTCGTGCTGAACGACACGCCCCGCACATTCGTAGGCGCGACCACCTTCCACGTCGACGGCATGACCTGCCGGCGATGCCACGACGCCGTCACCGACCAGATCGGCCGGCTGCCTGGCGTCGTCGAGGTCCACATCGACGCAGCCACCGGCACCGTCACCGTCACCGCCGAGACGCCCGTCGACCGGGTCGACGTCGCCGCAGCGGTAAGGACCGCCGGCTACGAGCTGCGCCCCTGAACGACGTACAGGGCACGCCTTTCCGACCCCCAGCAACCCACCGACATCACGGAGAGCAGGAGCCATGAACCACCCAGTCCGCCAGATCACGCACACCGACACACCGCAGGGGTCCGCGCCCGAGGCGTCGACTGGCACGAGAGGGCATCTCGGCCGGATCGTGGCCGGCTCCTTGGCCACCGGCCTGGTGACCGGGTTGCTCCTGGTCTTCGCCCCGTTCATCCCCGCTGACGAGACAGGCGCGACCGGTGCGATCCTGTGTGGCTTCGCGCTCGGCTGGGCCTTGCTCGCCGTGCTCTCGGTCCGCTTCACCGACCAGCCGCAACGCTGGGCCGCAGCGCCAGCCCTGTTCATGGGGTTGGGCGGGCTGCTGCTCCTGGCATTCGGCTCCACGGCCCAGCACGTGCTCACCTGGGTGTGGCCACCCGCGCTGCTCGCCCTGACCGTCTGGATGGTCGTGCGGGCGCGCCGTCAGGTCCGCAGCACCGCCGCACGCGTCCTGCTCTGCCCGGTGCTCGCGTTCCTCGCCCTGGCGTCCGTCGGCGGTGGGATCGAAACGGTCCTCGAGTCGTATGACGCGAGCCACTACCCGATGGCCGGTCAGCTGATCGACGTCGACGGGCACCGGATGCACCTCAGCTGCACAGGCACCGGCTCGCCCACCGTCGTCCTCGAGCCCGGTGCCGGCGACATGGCTTCGACGATGGCGTGGATCGCGCCTGCGGTGGCCCGCGAAACCCGTGTGTGCGTCTACGACCGTCCTGGCCGCGGCTGGAGCGACCCGGTCGACACCCCTCAGGACGCCACCCGCGTCGCGGACGACCTGCACACCCTGCTTCACAACGCTCACGTGCCCGGCCCGTACGTGCTGGCCGGCCACTCCTTCGGCGGGCTCTACGTGTTGGCCTACGCCGCCCACTTCCCGGCGGACGTCGCTGGCATGGTGCTCATCGACTCCACCGCGCCCACGTCGCCGCCATCTGGCGTGGACGCGCCCGCCGGCCGCAACGACCTCCTCGTGCGCGCCTCTGCACTCGTCTCGCTCGTGTCGCGCGTCGGTCTCGGCCGGCTGTACAGCCTGACCTCGTACGGCACGTTGCCCTCCCCGGCGCGCGAGGAGGTGCGGGCCAGCATCTCTACGCCCGCCACGATGCGTTCGACGATCGACGAGTTCGCGCAGGGGAGCACCTCGATGCAGGAGGCGGCCGAGCTACGCAGCCTCGGTGACACCCCGCTGTTCGTCCTCACCGCGGGCAGCGGGAGCGCCGAGAGCTGGTTCGCGAACCAGGACAAGCTGGCTCGGCTGTCGACCAACTCGGCGCACCGCACCGTCGACGGTGCCACGCACGAGATGCTCGTCGCGGACGAGACCGCGGCCGCGTCGACGACCGGGGCCATCCGCGACGTGGTGTGGTCGGTCCGGACCGGTACGCCGCTCGCTCGTTAGTCCGGCTCTCGTCGCGTGCCCGGTGCGTCCTCGATGGCGTACAGGGCACGTTGGCGTCCCGGGCGCGTCCATTGCCCGCCGCACGACGTCCGAAGGCCCGACGAGGAGAACCCGGCGATTCCACCGGCGCGACCAGGTGGACCTGCGGGTCAGTGTCGTTCCTTGCGCCACAAGGCGCGAACCATCCCGAGGAGGACAGCGACATGACCACCATGAAGGCGATCGTCCAGGAGACCTACGGCTCGGCCGACGTGCTCGAGCTCCGCGACATCGACCAGCCCACGGCCGGTGCCGGGGAAGTGCTGCTTCGCGTGCGCGCGGCCGGCATCAGCCGAGGCGACGTGCACCTTATGACGGGGGAGCCCTACCTGCTGCGCGCCAGCTTCGGAGTCCGCAGGCCGAAGAACGGCGTGCCCGGCCAGGACGTGGCGGGTACCGTCGTGGCGATCGGCCCCGGCGTTACGCGCTTCTCTGTCGGCGCCGAGGTCTTCGGCATCGCTCGGGGCTCCTTCGCGGAGTATGCAGTCGCCCGCGAGGACAAGCTCGCGCACAAGCCGTCGATCCTCATGTTCACTCAGGCCGCGGCCATGCCGGTCTCGGGCCTCACGGCGCTGCGCGCGCTCGACGCCGCCGGCGTTCACGCCGGTCAGTCGGTCCTCGTCGTCGGCGCCTCCGGCGGCGTCGGGACCTACGCCGTGCAGCTCGCCGTCGCGTCGGGCGCGACGGTCACCGGGGTCGCGAGCGCCAGCAAGACACAGCTCGTCCGAGACCTCGGCGCCGCGGACGTCATCGACTACGCGGAGGAGGACTTCGCCGACGGCTCGCGCTCGTTCGACGTCGTGCTGGACATCGGTGGCATGACGCCGATCACGCGTCTGCGACGCGCCCTCACGCGCACCGGGACGCTGGCCGTCGTCGGAGGCGAGAACGGCTCCAGGTGGAGCCCGGGCATGGGCCGTCAGCTGCACGCGATGCTGCTCAACCCGTTCGTCTCCCAGCGGCTGACGATGGTGATGAACAAGGAGCATTTCTCGGGCCTGGAGCGTCTCGCCGCGCACGCCGTGAACGGCTCGGTCGCGTCGTTCATGGACCGGCCCTTCGGCCTGAGCTCCACCGCGGACGCGGTCCGTCACCTCGTGGCCGGCAAGGCCCGCGGCAAGGTCGTCATCACCGTCTGAGCACCCGACGCGGTCACCGCCGGCCGCACTCATGTCCCGGAGAGGACGATGCACCGCAATTCGCTCAGACAACAACAACTGCTCGCGCCTGCAGCGGGGGTCTCCACGGTGGAGCGGATGACCGGGATCGAACCGGCATGGCCAGCTTGGACGAACCCTCCGAGCCGTCCACGTTCGTCCGCCAGGGTTGGTCGTCGCAGGTCAGCGCGGTATGGGCTCCACAGGTGTCCACCGAGATCCGGCACTTTCCAGCCACCTAGGGCACGCGAAGGGCTCGGCGGAACGGGGTTTGGGTCTGGTAAATCGGCGGCGTGAACCCTCGGGATCACTCACTTAGCATCCTCGCGATCACTCAACCAACTCCGTCGGGATCATATGTTCGACCCCCCTCAGGATCGTACGCTCGAGCCCGATCTCGGCGGTCGAGCGGTGCGAGCGCAGGGCGGCCGATGGAGCTTGAGTTACGTCGCGACGTTGGCCGGGAAACTCAAGCTTTCGTTGAGTTTGAGCCAGGCGTCGGACCGCCGACTCCCGCCCACTAGCCAGACCAAGGGGTGAGGAGGTGCTGGTCGAGGACGGTGACGGCGGCATCTCTGGCGCGGCTGGCCGTGCTAATGGCGTCCTGGGTGTCGTCGATGGTCGGCCCGCGGGTATCGGTGTCCGGGTACTCGAAGTCGTTGCGTGCACGTCGGATCCGGCCGAACGACTTGAAGGCCTGGACAGACGCACCGAACTGAGCGCCGATGGCGTCCTGGATGGCGATGTGCCCCCCGCGACTGGTCGCCCGTAGCCCTTGGACAGCGAGAAGTGCAGCGGCGGACTTGCGTAGGGCGTCGTAGCCGAGCTGGTAGGCACCTGCGAGGTCGTCGGTGGCCATGCCGGCGGCGGCCGTTTCGAGGTGCTTGCTCGCGTTGGCGATGAGCCGCCGAGCTACCGGCTCGTCCGGAGTAACCAGCTCCAGCTCTCCCGCACTCAGAAGTTGCTCGATCCGGTCTTTGCCCGGTTGCCAGCTCATGAGGCGGCTGCCTCGAATCCGAGTACGGGGACGAGCGGGCGCGTCATGACTTCGGTGCGGAACCCGTCCGTTCCGTCGTGCCACCAAGCGGCAGAGCGGATGATCACGTTGACCTCGCGGGCCAGTCGCGCGGACGCACGTTGCGCGGCGTTATCCAGCTCGTCGCGGTCTGGGGTGCCGATGACTAGGACGTCGATGTCGGCGGGTGGCCTTCCGTGCTGCCCCTCGTAGCGGGCCGCCCACGAGCCGAAGAGGAAGACGAAGTCGATCCTGGGCAGGTCAGCGAGCTCTTCGGCGACAACCTGGCGAGGTCCGAACGAGCGGAGCATGAGCTCAGTCAGCGGTTCGGTCAGGGGCGATGTGGCCGCCGTGACGAGGCGGCTGTTCCCGAGGCGTCGAGACGTGATGACGCCGGTCTGTTCGGCGCGGGTGACCTCTCGTTGCGCCGTGGCCACGGACGAACCGACGCGGCCTGCCAGCTCGGTGAGCGTCCACTCCCGGTCAGGGGACAGCAGCACCAAGGTGAGCAGCTCGGCCTGCATCCTGGACCGTAGGAGCGGCAGCAGTGGTGGGGCATCTGCTTGCATATCACGCAAGATACATTGCGTGATATGCAAAGTCAACTCAAGCCAGTGGTTGGCGAGGGCAAGCAGGATGGCGGGGAGCCGATACCACAGCCCTGGTCACTGCCGCAGATCAAGCGCAAGGGGACCGATTCTCGGCCTGCGTGGTACGTAAATGACCGCTTGGTCGTGCGCCTGCACGACGAGAACACACTCGTGATTCGAGTCCCCCTGACCAAGCGGGAGTCCCTGATCGAGACCTTCCCGGACACTTTCGGCGTGCCGCCGCGAATGGAGGCGCACCACAAGGTGGAGGCCTACCTCGATCGGGCAAAGCCTCGGGCGGTGCGCATGGCCA
>JANWJC010000129.1 GCA_025449595.1 Acidobacteriota bacterium
CGTTCGTCCCGATCGCGGGCATGCCCACCTGGTTGCAACCGATCGCCCAGTGGAACCCGATCTCGACGCTCGCCCACTCCTGCCGGGAGCTGTTCGGCAACCCGGTCGGCATCGTCGGGAGCAGCTTCCCGGAGCAGCATCCGGTGCTGATCACAGTGATCTGGTGCGTCGCCCTGCTCGTCCTGTTCGTCCCGCTGTCGGTACGTCGCTACAAGCGCCAGCAAGGCCGCTGACGAAGCAGTCGCTCAGCTGCCGAGCTCGTCGCTAGCTGTCTGCAGGTCCGCCGGCGCGGCAGGGGGGAGGACCTTGACGTTCCCGGTGTGCGCGACCGGTGGCGGCTTGGCCTCGCGGGCCGCGTCCGGCCCGGCGGGCGTGGCCGCGACGGTTGCGTCGCTGATCGGTGCGTCGCTGATCGCCGGGATAGCGACCGGTGCGGCGGCGATCACCGAGGCGGGCCGGCTCGGGGCGACCGGCGCTGGCTCGGCTGCGCGGACCTGCACCGACGGGCTGGACGAGGCCGGCACGGCGTGCGCCAGCCCGGTGCGAGCAGGCGGGGCGAGGTCGTGGGCGCTGTCGGCGGGCGCAGCAGGTGCGGCGCCCCGACGACGACGCCACCACATGAGCGCGCCCGCGATCACCACGAGAGCGACAAGCCCGGCGATCATGGGCCACGCCGTCGCGTCCGCTCCGACCGCACCGGACGCGATCTCGCTCGTCGGATTCGCGGTCGGTGCGCCCGTGCTCCCGATCGCACTGACCCCGGTGCTCGTGTCCAGGGGCTTGACCAGCACGCCGACCGAACCGGCCCGGCCCGCGTTGGCCAGCCCCCAGCTCATGAGCTTGCTGGCCGCGGTCTCCGTGGGCTCCCCGATGTTCATGAGCGTCACGAGCACGGTGTGCCCACCCCTGTTGGCCGCCACCCAGAAGGTGCGGTGGGCCAACGTGGTGTAGCCGGTCTTGCCGGCGATCACGCCCGGATAGCCGTGGTTCAGCAGCCGGTTCTCGCCGTAGATCTTGTACGTCGCCCGCGGCTTGCCCGCTGCCGGCATCTTCCCGGGGAAGTTGTAGGAGACGGTGTGGCTGGCGGCGACGAACTCGGGCAGTGCGAGCGCTGCCTGCGCGAACAACGCCATGTCGTACGCGCTGATCAGCTGCCCGTTGGCGTCCAGCCCGCTCGGGTTGACGACCCTGGTGTCGAGCGCCTGCAGGTGCTTGGCCTCGGCGTTCATGGCCGCGACCGTCTTGGGGACGCCGCCGTACGCCGCCGCGAGGGCGGCCGCGGCGTCGTTCCCGCTGGGCAGCAGCAGCCCGTGCCAGAGCTGGTCGATCGTGTACGTCGCCCCCACCACGAGCCCGACCCGGCTGCCGTAGACCGGAGCCTGCTCCTTGGCCGTCACCGTGTGCACCGCGTCCGGGTTGAGCTGGGGCATGAGCGTCACGCTGGTCAGGGTCTTCAGCGTGCTCGCCGGACGCAACCGCAGGTGCGGTGCCTTGGCCGCGAGCACGTCGCCCGTCGTCAGGTCCACGACCATCCAGGACGCGGCGGTGACCTTCGGCAGCGGAGTGGCGCCGGCTCCGACGATCACCCCCGTCGTGCCCAGCCGCGGGCCGCCGACGACCTCCGCCGCGGTGGCCGCCGGCGCGAAGAGCAGCGGGACAGCGCCGACCAGCACCGCTGCGACGGCGGCAGCGATGCGCGCCGAGGTGAGTCTGCGAAGGCCCATGACCGGCTCAGGGTACCGGCCGTCCGAGCCGTCGACCGACAATCGGGTGCTGCGGCGAGGCGGTCAGGGTGCCAGCGTGACCGGCACCGCCTGATAGCCGCGCAGCACGAAGGTTGGGCGCATGACCGGTTCCCCAGCGGGGCGGATCGCGGGGAACCGTTCGAACAGCATGGGCAGGCTCGTCGTGAGCTCCAGGCGGGCCAGCGGGGCTCCCAGGCAGAAGTGGGTGCCCATCCCGAACCCGATGTGCGGGTTGGGGCTGCGCGAGAGGTCCATGCGGTCGGCGTCCGGGAAGACGGCCGGGTCGCGGTTGGCCGATCCGAGCAGCGCCGCGATCTTCTGCCCCTCCGGGACGGTGACCCCGCCGATGCTGGTGTCGGCCGTCGCGGTGCGCTCGAACAGCTGCAAGGGGGCGTCGAACCGCAGGAACTCCTCGACCGCGGTCGCGGCGAGCGCCTGCGGCTCGGTGCGAAGCCGGTCGGCCTGACCGGTGCCGAACGCGGCGACCATGCCGTTGCCGAACCCGTTGACGCTGGCCTCGTGACCGGCATTGAGCAGCAGGACGCAGGTCGCGATCAGCTCGTGGTCGCTGAGCCGGTCCCCGCCCTCGCGCACCGCGACCAGCGACGTGATCAGGTCGGCGCCGGGATCGTCACGCCGCTGCGCGGCCAGGTCCGCGACGTACGCGGCGAACTCCTCGCTGGAGCGACGGGCGGCCTCCTCGCGCTGCGGGGTCCGGTCGTACTCGTACATCTTCACGATGTCCTGGGACCAGGGCCGCAGCAGGTGCTGGTCGGCCTGCGGGACACCCAGCATCGCCGCGATGATCATGACGGGCAGCGGTTCCGCGAGGTCGGTGACAAGGTCCGCGGTCCCGCCGTCACGCTCCTTGGCGGCCATCGCGTCCAGCAGGTTCTGCGTGCACTCGATGACCTGCGGGCGCAGCGCCTCGATGTAGCTGCGGGTGAAGGCCTTGCTGACCAGGGCCCGCAGCCGGGTGTGGGTGGGCGGCTCGGTGTCCAGGATCGAGTCCGCGTGCAGCCAGTTGAAGGTGTCCCACAGCTCGCTCGGCTCGCGGGGGCGGAACACCCGTCCCAGTGTCTTGGACCGCAAGGTGGCGCTGGCGTCGGCATGGCTGAAGGCGAGCCACTGCCCCAGCCCTTCGTGCCACAGCGGCCGTCCGGCCTGTCGGGCGATGGCGAACACGGGGTACGGGTCGGCGGCGAACTCGGGGGAGCGTGGGTCGAACGCCCGGAGCGCGTCGGCGACCTGGTCGGGACTGGCCGGGGATGTCGAGTTCTGCATCCGCCAAGTATCCAACGGGGCCTGCGCGCGGACCTGGACGGTCACTCTGGTCCCGGTCCCATAACGATCCGTTGCCGGCCGGAACCAGCGGTCATTCCGCGCTCTCGCGTTGGCATATGGTCCTCTCTCAGCGCGGACGTCCGTGCTGCTCGCCCTTGAAGGAGGGGACTCCCTTGCGCAACGCGCTCAAGATTGCATCGGTCCTGGCGGTCGGTGCCCTGGCGCTCGCCGGCTGTGGCAGCTCGTCCAGCTCAGCCCCGGCCGGCAACGGTTCGTCGGGCCCCACATCGTCGATCAAGGTCGGCATGGCGTACGACATCGGTGGTCGCGGCGACAAGTCGTTCAACGACTCTGCTGCTCGGGGCCTGGACAAGGCCAAGGCCGACTTCGGGGTCACCACCCAGGAGCTCTCGGCCGTCGCAGGAGAGACCGACCAGCAGAAGGCTGCTCGCCTCACCCTGCTCGCGCAGGGCGGCTACAACCCGGTCATCGCTGTCGGGTTCGCCTATGCCGGTGCCGTCAAGACGGTCGCGGCGCAGTTCCCGAAGACGAACTTCGCGATCATCGACGACTCCAGCAACCTGCAGCCCAACGTCGCCAACCTGGTGTTCGCGGCCAACCAGAGCTCCTACATCGTCGGTGTCATCGCAGCGCAGGCGTCCAAGGCCGCCAGCGTGGGCTTCATCGGTGGCGTCAATGTGCCGCTGCTGCAGTCGTTCCAGGCCGGTTTCGACGCTGGTGTCAAGGCGACGGACTCCAGCGCCAAGATCCAGGACAAGTACCTGACCCAGCCCCCGGACTTCACCGGCTTCAACGCCCCTGACAAGGGCAAGACCGTCGCGCAGGGCATGTACGACTCCGGCGCCGACATCGTCTTCGCAGCAGCCGGTGGCTCCGGCAGCGGCGTGTTCGCTGCGGCGAAGTCCAGCGGCAAGCTGGCGATCGGCGTCGACTCGGACCAGTACCTGTCCGCGACCCCTGACGTCCAGTCGGTCATCCTGACCTCGGCGCTGAAGAACGTCGACCAGGCCGTCTACGACTTCATCAAGTCCGCTGTCGACGGTAAGACGCTGACGGGCGTGCAGACCTTCGACCTGAAGAACGGTGGCGTGGGCTACTCCAAGTCCAACCCCGCCGTCGCGCCGTACGAGGCCAAGGCCGACGCGGCGATCGCAGCGATCATCGCGGGGACCGTCACGGTCCCCAACACGATCGGCTGACCTTTCGGTCCCGTAAGAACACGACTCCGGCCCGGACGCGGTAGCGTCCGGGCCGGGGTCGTTCCGGCACCCGGAGGAGGCACGCCATCACCACGCAGACGGCGGTCGACGACGTCGCGGTTGAGCTGCGCGGGATCACGAAGCGATTCCCGGGTGTGGTGGCCAACCACGACATCGACATCACGGTCCGCAGGGGCACGGTGCACGCGATCGTCGGGGAGAACGGCGCCGGCAAGTCGACCCTGATGAAGATCCTCTACGGGATGCAGCGACCCGACGAGGGCACCATCGCCATCGAGGGCGAGGTCGTCGCCCTGCACTCACCGTCGGACGCGATCGCCCGCGGCATCGGCATGGTGCACCAGCACTTTCAGCTCGCGGACAACTTCACCGTCCTGGAGAACGTGATCCTCGGTGACGAGCCGACAAGCGGCCTGCGGCTCGACCTGGGCAGCGCCCGGCGCCGGATCCGCGAGCTCGGCGAGCAGTACGGGCTCAGCGTCGATCCGGACGCCGTCGTGGAGGACATCGGCGTCGGTGACCGGCAGCGCGTGGAGATCCTCAAGGTGCTGTTCCGGGGCGCACGGACGCTGATCCTGGACGAGCCCACGGCTGTCCTGGTGCCGCAGGAGGTGGACGAGCTGTTCCGCGCCCTCGGCGAGCTCAAGTCGCAGGGCCTCACCGTCATCTTCATCTCGCACAAGCTTGACGAGGTGCTCGCTGTCGCTGACGAGATCACCGTCGTTCGCCAGGGCACCACCGTCACGAGTGTCCTGCCCGCCGACGTCACGGCCCGCAAGCTCGCGCAGCTGATGGTGGGCAGCGAGCTGCCCTCCCCGCAGACCCGGTTGTCCACGGTGACCGAGGACGTCGTGATCAGCGTCCGGGACCTGACGCTGGCGACCCCGGAGGGGCGGCTGCTGCTGGACCGGATCTCCTTCACGATCCATCGCGGCGAGGTCCTGGGCATCGCCGGCGTGGAAGGGAACGGGCAGGCCGAGCTCGTGGAGACGATCATGGGCATGCGGACGCCGCTTTCAGGTGACATCACCTACGACGGCAAGGACATCGTCGACTGGCCCACCCGCCGCCGGCGGGAGGCCGGGATCGCCTACATCCCCGAGGACCGGTCGCGGCACGGGCTGCTGCTCGAGGCCAGCCTGTGGGAGAACCGCATGCTGGGGCACCAGACCTTGGCCCCGAACGCGAAGGGCCCGCTGATCGACCGCGCCGGCGCTCGCAAGGACACCGCGCGCATCGTCTCCGAGTACGACGTCCGGACCCCTGGCATCGACGTGATGGCCTCGGCGCTGTCAGGCGGCAACCAGCAGAAGCTGATCGTGGGCCGGGAGATGAGCGGGGACCCGCTCGTGCTGATCGCCGCCCACCCGACGCGTGGCGTCGACGTCGGCGCGCAGGCCGCGATCTGGGACCAGCTGCGTGCGGCCCGATCCCGGGGCCTCGGGGTCCTGCTGATCTCGGCGGACCTCGACGAGCTCATCGGCCTGTCGGACCGGTTGGAAGTGCTGTTGCGCGGGCGGTTCGTCGCCGAGGCGGACCCCGCCACGGTCACCCCGGAGGAGCTGGGCTCCGCGATGACCGGGGCTGGAGGCGAGGCGGCATGAAGCGGCTGAAGCGCTTGGCCCTGATGCTGGTGGCGCCCGTGCTTGCGCTGGCCTTCGCAGTCCTCGTCACGTCGTTGATCCTCGTCGCGAGCGGCCATGCCCCGCTCGGCGTGTTCACCTCGATGTGGAACTACGGGAGCGCGCCGGACAGTTTGGCTCTCACGCTGAACCTGGCCACGACGTACTACCTGTCCGCGCTTGCGGTCGCCGTCGGCTTTCGAATGAACCTGTTCAACATCGGCGTGGACGGCCAGTACCGCCTCGCCGCCCTGATCGCGGCGGCCGTCGGCGGGTCGCTGCACCTGCCAGCGGTGCTCGACGTCGTGGTGATCCTGGTGGTGGCGATGCTGGTGGGTGCCGGCTGGGCGGCCATCGCCGCCGTGCTGAAGAACCGGCGCGGAGTCAGCGAGGTCATCTCGACGATCATGCTGAACTACATCTCGATCGGGGTGATCGCCTACCTGCTGACCCCGGACCGGCTGGCTGTGGCGGTCCAGGGCAGCAACAACATCGGCACCCAGCCGATCCCGCCCAACGGGCAGGTCCCCGGGTTCTCAGTGATCGGGGGCGCTCAGAACGCGGTGTACGGGCTGATCCTGCTCGCGGTCGCCTGCGGCGTGGCGTACTGGTACCTGTTGGGGTTCACCCGGTTCGGGTACGACCTGCGGGCCACCGGCCTCTCGCCGACGGCTGCCGTCGCCAGCGGTGTCAACGTCAAGCGCATGGTGCTGATCTCCATGCTCCTTTCCGGTGCCATCGCGGGTCTCGTGGGGATGCCGCAGCTGCTCGGCGCGTCTTACACCTACTCCCTGGACTTCCCCACGGGCCTGGGGTTCACCGGGATCGCGATCGCGCTGCTCGGCCGCAACCACCCCGTCGGGATCGCCTTCGGCGCCCTGCTGTGGGCCTTCCTCGACACGTCACGCCTGATCCTGGACCTCGGCGGGGTGTCCAAGGAGATCGTCACGATCATGCAAGGGGTCAGCGTGCTGTCCGTGGTCGTGGCGTACGAGCTGGTACGCCGCTACAACATCGCCGCGCAGCAGCGTGAAGTCGGTCGGGCACTGGCCGCCGAGACACCGGAGCTGGTCGGGCAGGGCACCGCATGACCGGCACCAAGTCGCTGCCCTCGCCCGGCGACGTCGTCAAGTCGATCGCCGTCCAGCGCCGCAGGGTCGCCCTCACCGGCTGGCGTCTGGTCGCCGCGATCTGCATCGGGCTGGCGGTCCTGTCCCTCGTGCGAATCGTGACCGGCGCGCAGCAGATCGACTCCGCCGGCACGATCGCTGCCGCCATCGGGCTCGCGATCCCGATCGGGATGGCCGGGCTCGGCGGCCTGTGGTCCGAGCGCGCCGGGGTCGTGAACATCGGCCTCGAGGGCATGATGATCCTGGGCACCTGGGGCGCGGGCTGGGCCGGGTCGATCTGGGGTCCGTGGACGGGTCTGCTCGTCGGCACGCTCATGGGCGCGGCCGGCGGCCTGGTGCACGCGATCGCCACGGTCACGTTCGGCGTCGACCAGATCGTGTCCGGTGTCGCCATCAACCTGCTGGGTCTCGGGGTCACGCAATACCTGTCCGCCGTGGCCTTTCCGGGGCAGCCCACCCAGTCCCCACAGGTCCCTCCGATCGGAACGTTGACACTGCCCGGGATCTCCGACGCGGCCCAGACGATCTCCGCCAAGGGCTGGTTCTTCGTGTCCGACGTGGCGAGCATCGTGCGCGCTATCACCTACCAGGTCCCGTACAGCACCATCGTTGCCGTGGTCCTGCTGCCCCTGACGTTCTTCTTGTTGTGGCGCACTGCTTTCGGGCTGCGGCTGCGATCGTGCGGGGAGGCACCGCACGCCGCCGAGTCGCTCGGGGTGAACGTCTACTACTACAAGTACGTGGCAGTCACGGTGTCCGGTGGGCTGGCCGGTTTCGGCGGTGGGGTGCTGGCCGCGGTCGCCGCGGGCATCTATCGGGAGGGGCAGACGGCCGGCCAGGGCTTCATCGGCCTGGCTGCCATGATCTTCGGCAACTGGCGGGTCGGGGGTCTGGCCGCGGGCTCGACGCTGTTCGGCTACACGCAGGCGATCCAGCTCCGCAGCGGTGACGCCGTGCACGCGCTGCTGCTCGTCGTCGTGGTCTTCCTCGTCGCGTTCGCCCTCTGGTCGATCTGGCGCCGCCGATTCACCAGCGGCATCGTGTCGTTGGTGTTCGCCGCCCTCGCGCTGGTCTGGTACCTCACGACGGACGTGCTGCCCGACCAGGTCGCGTACGGCACCCCCTACGTCGTGACGTTGCTCGTACTGTCGCTGGCCTCCCAACGGCTGCGAATGCCTGCGGCCGATGGCCTGCCGGACCGACGTGGAGAGGCCAAGTAGCGCGGTGACGGACACGACGATCGACTGGGACGCGTTGCGCGCGGCGGCGACCGAGATCATGGCGCGTGCCTACGTGCCCTACTCGCACTTCAAGGTCGGCGTCGCCGGGCTTGTCGACGACGGGCGCGTCGTGGTGGGCTGCAACGTCGAGAACGCGTCGTACGGCGTCGGGCTGTGCGCCGAGTGCGGGATGGTGTCGGCGCTGCTCGCCTCCGGCGGCGGCCGCCTCGTCGCGGTTGCCTGCGTCGACCAGCA
>JANWJC010000130.1 GCA_025449595.1 Acidobacteriota bacterium
AGCTCGTCGACCCCGTCCTGCCAGGCACGCGCGGCTTCTGGCAGCTCCCCGAGCGGCACGGGTACGTCCAGCAGGTCCTCGATCTGGCCCAGCAGCGCGAGGGTGGCCTTCGGGCAGGGCGGCTGCGACACGTAGTGCGGTACCGCGGCCCAGAGCGAGACCGACGCGATCCCGGCGCGCGTACAGGCCTCGGCCAGCACCCCCACGATGCCGGTCGGGCCCTCGTACGTCGACGGCTCGTAACCCATCCGCGTCGCCAGCGCCGAGTCGCTTGCGGAACCCGTCACCGGCACCGGGCGGGTGTGCGGGGTGTCGGCGAGCAGGGCGCCGAGGGTGACGATCATCTCCACGCCAAGGTCGCGAGCCGCTCCGAGCAGCTCCTCGACGTACGCCCGCCACCGCATCGACGGCTCGATCCCGTGGACCAGCACCACGTCCCGGGTCGCCAGCGGGATACGGGCCACCGACAGCCTCGTCGTGGGCCAGGTGATCTCCCGGGAGCCGTCCTCCGCGAGGCCGACCTCGGGCCGGTTCACCTGGAAGTCGTAGTAGTCCTCAGGATCCAGCGCCGCGACCTGGGCGGCCTGCCACACGTCCTCCAGGTGCAGCACCGCGGCGCTTGCCGCGTCACCAGCGTCGTTCCAGCCCTCGAAAGCGGCGACCATCACCGGTTGCTCCAGGTCCGGCAGCGTCCCGGGCAGGCCCTCGAAGTCGATCACCGCTCGCCCCGCTCCCGATTCGGCATGCCAGGCACGCTACAACCGTACGAGGGTCACGTCCGAACCGCGCCACAACCGCCGAAGGGGACGACTCCCAGCGCTCAGCGACGGCGTGCGGGGGCCGTACGGTCGTGCTCGGTAGGGTGAGGGCCACCATGCCGGAGCCTCGAAACCAGTCAGCCGACCTGCTGCGCACCGCCCTCGCCACCCGTGTCGTGGTCGCCGACGGGGCCATGGGGACGATGCTGCAGTCCCACGACCTCAGCCTCGACGACTTCCAGGGCCACGAAGGCTGCAACGAGGTCCTCAACGTGACCCGGCCCGATGTCGTCCGCAGCGTGCACGACGCGTACTTCGCGGTCGGCGTGGACGCGGTCGAGACCAACACCTTCGGCGCCAACCTCGCCAACCTCGGTGAGTACGGCATCGAGGACCGCATCACCGAGCTGTCCGCCGCCGGAGCCCGCCTGGCCCGCGAGGTCGCCGACGGCTGGTCCACTCCCGAGGAACCCCGGTGGGTCCTGGGCTCGGTCGGGCCCGGCACCAAGCTGCCGACGTTCGGGCACGCCACCTACGCCGTGCTGCGTGACGCCTACCAGGCCCAGGTCGACGGGCTGGTCGAAGGTGGCGTCGACGCCATCGTGATCGAGACCTGCCAGGACCTGTTGCAGGCCAAGGCCGCGATCGTAGGCGCGAAGCGGTCGATGGCCGCGTCCGGAGCACGGCTGCCGCTCGTCGTGAACGTCACGGTCGAGACCACGGGGACGATGCTCGTCGGTTCCGAGATCGGCGCGGCGCTGACCGCGCTGGAGCCGCTGGGCATCGACATGATCGGCCTGAACTGCGCGACCGGGCCGGCCGAGATGAGCGAGCACCTGCGGCACCTGGCCCGTCACGCCCGGATGGGTTTGTCCTGCATGCCCAACGCGGGTCTGCCAGAGCTGCGCGGCACCGGGGCGTGGTATCCGCTGACCCCCGAGGAGCTCGCCGACGCGCACGACATGTTCACGCGGGACTACGGCCTGGGCCTGGTCGGTGGCTGCTGCGGTACGACACCCGAGCACCTGCGTCAGGTCGTGGAGCGGGTACGAGGCCGCGAGATCAAGGTCCGAGACCCCAAGCCGGAGCCCGGCGCGGCAAGCCTTTATCAGTCGGTGCCGTTCCGTCAGGACACCGCCTACCTCTCCATCGGCGAACGTACGAACGCCAACGGCTCCAAGGCTTTCCGCGCGGCGATGCTCGAGCAGCGCTGGGACGACTGCGTACGGATCGCGAAGGACCAGATCCGCGACGGCGCCCACATGCTCGACGTGAACACGGACTACGTGGGCCGCGATGGCGCCGCCGACATGCGCGAGCTGGTGAGCCGGCTGGCCACCGCCTCGACGCTGCCGCTGGTGATCGACTCCACCGAGCCCGAGGTCGTCGAGGCCGGGCTCGAGCTGCTCGGCGGGCGGGCGGTCGTCAACTCGGTGAACTACGAGGACGGCACCGGGCCCAAGTCACGGATGCACCGGATGATGAAGGTGGTCAAGGAGCACGGCGCCGCCGTCGTCGCGCTGACCATCGACGAGCAGGGGCAGGCTCGTACCGCCGAGTGGAAGACGCGAGTCGCGGACCGGCTCATCACCGACCTGGTCGAGAACTGGGGGATGCGCGAGGACGACATCATCGTCGACGCGCTCACGTTCCCCATCGCGACCGGCCAGGAGGAGACCCGTCGCGACGGCATCGAGACCATCGAGGCGATCCGCGCCATCAAGGCGGCGCACCCGCGGGCGCAGACCACCTTGGGCCTGTCCAACGTCTCGTTCGGGCTGAACCCTGCGGCCCGCATGGTGCTGAACTCGGTGTTCCTGCACGAGTGCGTGGAAGCCGGCCTGGACTCCGCGATCGTGCACGCCAGCAAGATCCTGCCGATGGCACGGATCCCCGACGAGCAGCGGCAGGCCGCCCTGGACCTCGTGCACGACCGCCGGGAGTACGCCGCGGACGGCACCCTCACCTTCGACCCGCTGTCGCACTACCTGTCGGTGTTCGAGGGCGTCGACGCCGAGGCGATGGCCAAGGAGCGCGCCGACGAGCTCGCCGGGCTGCCGCTGTTCGAGCGGCTGGCGCGGCGCATCGTGGACGGGGAGAAGAAGGGCCTCGAGGCCGACCTGGACGAGGCGCTACAGACCAAGCCGGCGCTCGAGATCGTCAACGAGACCCTGCTGGACGGCATGAAGACCGTGGGCGACCTGTTCGGGCGCGGGGAGATGCAGCTGCCGTTCGTGCTGCAGAGCGCCGAGGTGATGAAGGCCGCGGTCGCGTACCTCGAGCCGCACATGGACAAGGCCGACGCCACGGACAAGGGCACCATCGTGCTTGCCACGGTCAAGGGCGACGTCCACGACATCGGCAAGAACCTCGTCGACATCATCTTGACGAACAACGGCTACACCGTCGTCAACCTCGGCACGAAGGTGCCGGTCAGCGACATCCTCGAGCAGGCTGACAGCCGCCAGGCCGACGTGATCGGCATGAGCGGGCTGCTCGTGAAGAGCACTGTCGTGATGCGCGAGAACCTCGAGGAGTTCAACCTGCGCGGCAACGCGGAAAAGTACCCGGTGTTGCTGGGCGGTGCGGCCCTGACTCGGGCGTACGTCGAGCAGGACCTCGCCGAGATCTTCCAGGGGACCGTGCGCTACGCGCGGGACGCGTTCGAGGGTCTGCGCCTGATGGACACCGTGATGGCGGTCAAGCGCGGCGTGCCTGGCGCGGTGCTGCCCGAGCTGCGAAAGCGACGCGTGACCTCGGCCACCGCAACGCTGGAGCTTACCGCCCCGGAGGACATGCCGGCCCGCTCCGACGTTGCGCTTGACGTGCCGGTGCCGACCCCACCGTTCTGGGGCACGCGGGTGGTCAAGGGCATCGCCCTGGCCGACTACGCCAGCTATCTCGACGAGCGCGCCACGTTCCTGGGCCAGTGGGGTCTCAAGCCCGGCCGCGGCGACGGCGGCGCGTCGTACGAGCAGCTCGTCGAGTCCGAGGGCCGGCCGCGGCTGCGGATGTGGCTGGACCGGATCCACACCCAGAAGCTGATGGAAGCCGCTGTCGTGTACGGCTACTTCCCTTGCGTGGCCGAAGGTGACGACCTCGTCGTCCTGCACCACGAGGGTGAGCGCAAGGGACAGGACCGCGTCAGGTTCACGTTCCCGCGCCAGCGCCGGGACCGGCACCTGTGCCTGTCCGACTTCTTCCGCCCGCGGGAGAGCGGTGAGACCGACGTCATCGCGTTCACGATAGTGACGATGGGCAGCGCGGTGTCGCGGGAGACCGCAAAGCTGTTCGAGGCGAACTCCTACCGCGACTACCTGGAGCTGCACGGGCTGTCCGTCCAGCTCACGGAGGCCCTGGCCGAGGCATGGCACGCCCGGATCCGCAGCGAGCTCGGCTTCGCCGGCGAGGACAGCGACGACCTGGACATCCTCATCGGCAAGCAGGGCTACCGCGGTTCCCGCTACTCCTTCGGCTACCCGGCCTGCCCGGACGTCGAGTACCAAGCCCTGCTGGCCGAGCTGCTCGACCCCTCGCGCATCGGCGTCGAGGTCTCCGAGGAGTTCCAGCTGCACCCGGAGCAGTCGACGTCGGCGCTCGTGGTGCACCATCCCGAGGCCAAGTACTTCAACGCCAGCTGATCGCCGGCGGACGCCAGGGACACCGCGCCCGGCACACCTGACGACGTGAGAGGAAGCAATCGTGCCGCTGCCGGCCGCCGCCCTGTTCGACATGGACGGACTGCTCGTGGAGACCGAGTCCATCTGGTTCCGGGCCGAGACCGAGATCGTCGACGAGCTCGGCGGCTGGTGGGGCGAGGAGCTGTCCGAGGCCGTGCTCGGCGGGCCGATCGAGCGGGCCGTACGGTTCATGATCGAGCACTCCGGCGGCGACCACGACGAGCTCGTCGTACGCGAGATGTTGATGTCGCGCATGGAGCAGCTGCTGCGCACCGAGCCGATCCACTGGCAGCCCGGTGCTCGTACGCTGCTGTTGGCGCTGCAGACCGCCGAAGTCCCCATGGCGCTCGTGTCGGCGTCGTGGCGACCCGTGGTCGATGCGGTCATGGTCGCTGCGCTCGACGACCTGGGCGGGGACATCTTCGTCACGACGGTGGCCGGCGACGACCTGCCGCGCACGAAGCCGCATCCGGACCCGTACCTGGAGGCGGCCCGCCGGCTCGGGGTCGGGGTGCGCGAGTGCGTCGTGCTCGAGGACTCCCCGACCGGCGCCGAAGCAGGGGTCGCGTCCGGGGCGTACGTCGTCGCGGTGCCCTCGCTCGTCCCGGTCACGGCCGTCCCGGGACTGCGGGTGGTGCAGTCGCTGACCGAGCTGACCCCGGAGCTGCTCGGTGAGTGGTCCCAGGCCTGGCACGCAGGCACCGACACGCGCAGCGCCCGCTAGGTCGCCGGCCCGTTCCTCAGGCGAGCGCCTCCGGGCCGACTTCCGCCGACGCGGTGGCGACCACCGCGTCGAGACTGACCTCGGGGAGCGGCGGCGGAGTGCCCCCGAAGGCCGGGCACAGCGCCTTGTGGTCGCACCAGTCGCAGAGCCGGGACGGGCTCGGTCGCCAGTCGCCGGTCTCGTACGCCCGGGTGATGGCTGTCCACAGCGCGCTGACCTTGCGCTCGGTGGCCCGCAGGTCGGCCTCGTCCGGCTCGTAGCGCAGGATCTCGCCGTTGCCGAGGTAGAGCAGCTGCAGCAGCCGCGGCAGCACCCCCGTGGACCGCCACAGCACCAGGGCGTAGAAGCGCATCTGGAACAGCGCCTTGGACTCGAACCCGGGCGTGGGGGCCCGCCCGGTCTTGTAGTCGACGACGCGGGTCTGCCCGGCAGCGTTGGTGTCGAGCCGGTCGATGAAGCCGCGCAGCACGAGCCCGTCCTCGAGCGTCGTGGAGACCGCCATCTCCCGCTCGGTCGGCTCGAACGCCGTGGGGTCCTCCAGCGCGAAGTACTTCTCCAGCAACGGCGCCGCCTCGCCGACCCAGGTCGCCGCGTCGGCGGGGGAGTCGAACATCTCGATCGCGTCAGGCTCCTGCTCCAGCAGGGTGTCCCACGCGGCGGGGAGCATGCCGACCGCACGCTCGAGCGTGCGTTGGTCCGCCGGCAGCCCGAACAGGTCCTCGAGGACCTGGTGAACGACGGTCCCGCGCACCGCGGCCGGGCTGGGGGCCTCCGGCAGCCGGTCCACCACCCGGAACCGGTACAGCAGCGGGCAGGTCATGAAGTCCGAGGCCCGGGACGGGGAGAGCGACCCGCGGTGACCGACCGGGACCGCCTCGACCACGGACGCACCGAGTTTCTCCGAGACGGCGTCCTCCGAGACGACGTCCTTCGACGGGGCGACAGCTGCCGGGGTCCTTGTCATGCCAGCAGCGTAGGGCGGGGGTCCGACAGGGCCCGGGACCGGCGAGTCGCCAGCTCGGCCCTGTGTGCTGGTGTCAGGTCGGCACAGTCCTCGTACGAGGTCTGCACGACGCTCACGCACACACCCCGCCCGTACGATGACGCCGTGAGCAGCGACGGGTCGGGGACAGGGGTCCGCGGCGGACTTGCTCTGCGGATCGGGTCCATCCCGGTCCTGATGCCCTGGAGTGGGGTCCTGGGGGTCCTGCTCATCGCCTACCTGTGGGCCCCGTCGTTCGAGCTGGCGGACTCAGGCGGTAGCCGACAGGTCATCACGTCCCTGGTCTTCGCGCTGCTGTTCTACGCCTCGATTCTGCTGCACGAGCTCGGCCATGCCGCCCTTGCCAAGGTCTGCGGCTACCCGGTGCACCAGATCGTGCTGTGGGTCCTGGGAGGGTTCACGTCGTACGAGCGACGCGACGACTCGAGCTGGCGGGAAGGCGCGATCGCCGCCGCGGGACCGGCCACCTCGCTGCTGCTGGGCGGTGCCTGCGCGGTCGCCGCGAGCAGTGGCGTGCTGGGGACCGACGACGCCGTCCTGGCGGTCGCTGCAGCGCTGGCCTGGTCCAACACCTTCCTCGGGGTCTACAACGCGCTGCCCGGGCTGCCGCTCGACGGTGGCGCCGTGCTCAAGGCCATCGTGTGGGCCCTGACCCGCAGCGAGCGTCGCGGCACGCTGGTGGCCGGCTGGGCCGGACGGGTCGTCGCCGTCCTCGTCTTCGTAGGCCCGCTGCTCCCGGACCTGCTGGCCGGTCGGCAGCCCAGCCTGACGCTCGTCGTGTTCGGCGCGATGATCGGTGCGTACCTGTTCGCCGGAGCCACGGCAGCCCTGCGGTCCTCCGCGATCACGGCGCGGGTGCCGATGCTGTCGGTCGCGCAGCTGGCCCGGCGGGCCGTCCCGGTCGTCAAGGACCTGCCCCTGGCCGAGGCGCTGCGCCAGGTCGCCGCCGCCTCTGCCGGCGCCTTCGTCGTCGTGGGCCCCGACGGTGGCGCCGTGGCCGTGGGCCACGAGGAGGCCGTCCGCGCCGTCCCGGAGCAGCGCCGCCCGTGGGTCCCGGCGTCCAGCGTGGCCAAGGCCCTCGACCCCGCGGCAGTGCTCAGCTCCTCGTTGTCCGGCGAGCCGCTGCTGACCGCCATGCGGGCGCACCCGGCCACCGAGTACCTGGTCGTCGACGACCAGCAGCGGATCTTCGGCGTCCTGTCCACCGCTGACGTCGAGGCTGCCCTGATCCGCGCCTGATCCGCTGTCAGGTGCCTACGACGGCGAGGCGGGCGCACTGCTCGGTCAGCAGCACGGCGCTGAGGTGCTCGCTGAGCGTCACCCGGCCGCCTCGGCACCGGGTCCAGTCGGCGCCGACGAGACCTACCGCGTCACGAACCAGCCAGGCCGCATTCGCATTGTGCCGCAGCACATCCGCCAGGTCCACATCGGACGTCTCGACGGCCAGGTCGCCGAGGAACCGCGCCAGGATCCCGCGGAACAGACCCCCGTCGGCGGACCCTTCGGCGCGCCACAGGCCGGTCTGCGGGTCGGTCATCCGGGACAGCGCGGTCGCGGCAGTGCTGCGGGCACGATCCAGGTAGGCGTGCGCTCCGGTCACTCCGTACAGCAACGTGTCCGCCCCGACGACGAGGCCGTACGTGTACGTGTACTCCGCCCGTTCCAGCTCGCAGCTGCCGTCGGCTCGGGAGTGGGTCCCGTCCCACACGACACCATCCTCGACGAGCGTGCGATGGATCCACTCGACCAGCGACGTGCCCCAGCCCACCACTGCGGCGTCACCGATGGTGGTGCCCCGGCGGATGGCTGCGATCGCACCGGTAGCGGTCGCGGGGACGTTCTTGAAGTCCGGATGCCTTGTGGCCCAGGCGATCCCGCCGCCGCACACGCCGCTCGCCCCCGTCTGAATTGCTGGCAGGAGCTCCCCGATCAGCTCGTGGGCCTGCGGTGCAGCAGGTGCGCTGACATCGCCGAGGTGCAGCAGCGCCAGCGCGAGCCAGCCCATGTCGTCGTAGAAGTCGTTGACCGCGGAGCCGTGGCCTCGCCGCACGATGCCGGCAACGTGCGCCAGGATCCGCTGCCGGAGCCGCTCGTCGGGACGGCGGGCGTACGCGTCGACCATCGCGTCCAGCGCGTGGGCCTGCCACCAGTAGCTCCACCGACCCCACGGCCACAGGGGGGCACCGGTCCGCAGCCGGAACAACTGCCGGCGCGGCAGCCAGAACTGCTGGGCCAACGACTCCTGCAACTCGTCCGCCCGCGCTGCCCACGGCGACGGCGGATCGGTCATCCCGGCACGCTAGACGAGCCGACCGGCGATCCTTGCGGCGCCAGTAGGGTTGCCGCCTGTGACCGAAGCCAGCACCCCCACCGGCGCCGCGCGACGGCGCGGCGTGTTCGTCGAGGGCGACCAGGTCCAGCTCACCGGACCCAAGAACCGGCTGCACACGATCACGCTCGCTGCCGGCAAGGAGTTCCACACCAGCAAGGGCGCGGTCCGCCACGACGAGCTGCTCGGACGCCCCGAGGGGGTCGTGGTCACCACGCTGGGCGGCACCCCGTACCTCGCGCTGCGACCGCTGCTGTCCGACTTCGTCCTCGGGATGCCGCGCGGGGCCACGATCGTGTATCCCAAGGACGCGGCCGCGATCGTCGGGCTGGCCGACATCTTCCCGGGCGCTCACGTCCTCGAGGCCGGGGTGGGTTCGGGGGCCCTGACCTGCTCGTTGCTGCGCGCCGTGGGCGACCTCGGGCGGGTGTCTTCGTACGAGCGCCGCGAGGACTTCGCCGCCGTCGCCGGCATGAACATCGAGACGTTCTTCGGCCAGCCGCACCCGGCCTGGACCCTGACGGTGGGGGACCTTGCCCTGGCGCTGCCGGAGCGGGTCCGTGAGGGCCACGACACGGCGGTCGACCGGGTCGTGCTCGACATGCTGGCCCCCTGGGACTGCATCGAGGCCGTGGCTCCCTCGCTGGTGCCCGGCGGCGTGCTGGTGGCGTACGTCGCCTCGACCACGCAGCTGTCCCGCACCGTGGAGACGCTTCGCGCAGACGGGCGCTGGACCGAGCCGCACGCGCAGGAGACGCTCGTGCGCGGGTGGCACCTCGAAGGTCTCGCGGTACGCCCCGAGCACCGCATGATCGGCCACACCGGCTTCCTCGTCGCGGCCCGCCGCCTCGCGGACGGCACCGTGCTCCCGCCGCGGCGTACCCGACCCAGCAAGGGGTCGTACGGGGACGACTACACCGGACCCGGCGCCGTGACGGTTCCGAGCCCGGCGAGCGGTGCCGCCGTGCCGGAGACGCTCTCGCCGGAGTGAGGCGAGGGTCACGGCTCGGTGACGGCCGCGCCGTGGCGCTTCAGCAACAGGGCCTTCGGCGCCGACGTGGGTAGGGTCGAGAGTGAACTCTCCGGCGGAGGTGAGCACCGTGGCGTACGAATCGGACCGCGACCACGAACGGGTCCGCGCGCTCGAGCAGCGGCTGGCGCACGACCAGGCCGAGCTCGCGGCGGCGACCGCCCAGAACCAGCGGCTGGCCGCGACACTGCGTGAGGCGCGCGACCAGATCCTCACCCTCAAGGCCGAGGTGGACCGGCTCGCCGAGCCGCCCAGCGGCTACGGCGTCTTCCTAGAGCTGTTCGACGACGGGTCGGTGGACATCTTCACCGGCGGGCGCAAGATGCGTGTCGTGATCAGCCCCGAGGTGGACGCCGACGAGCTGCGGCCAGGCCGGGAGGTCGTGCTCAACGAGGCGCTCAACGTCGTGGCCATCCGCGACTTCGAGCGGCACGGCGAGATCGTCATGCTGAAGGAGGTGCTCGAGGGCGGGGACCGTGCTCTCGTGCTCAGCCGCGCCGACGAGGAGCGGGTCGTCCGGCTGGCCGCACCTCTCATCGGCTCGCCGCTGCGCCCTGGCGACTCGCTGCTGATGGAGCCCCGATCCCAGTACGTCTTCGAGCGCATCCCCAAGTCCGAGGTCGAGGAGCTCGTGCTGGAGGAGGTGCCCGACATCGGTTACGACGAGATCGGAGGACTCGCCGGCCAGATCGAGCAGATCCGTGACGCCGTCGAGCTGCCGTACCTTCACGCCGACCTGTTCCGCGAGCACAAGCTCAAGCCCCCCAAGGGAATCTTGCTGTACGGCCCTCCAGGTTGTGGCAAGACACTGATCGCCAAGGCGGTCGCGAACTCGCTGGCCAAGAAGGTGGCGGAGGTGACGGGCAAGCCCGAGGGCCGGTCGTACTTCCTCAACATCAAGGGCCCCGAGCTGCTCAACAAGTACGTCGGGGAGACGGAGCGGCACATCCGGCTGGTGTTCCAGCGGGCCCGCGAGAAGGCCTCCGAGGGCGTTCCGGTCATCGTGTTCTTCGACGAGATGGACTCCCTGTTCCGCACCCGCGGGTCGGGGGTGTCCAGCGACGTCGAGAACACGATCGTGCCGCAGCTGCTCAGCGAGATCGACGGCGTCGAGGGCCTGGAGAACGTCATCGTCATCGGCGCGTCCAACCGCGA
>JANWJC010000131.1 GCA_025449595.1 Acidobacteriota bacterium
GACAGGTACCGGTCCCGCTCCGGCACCGACATCGCGGCCCACTGCGCAGCCATCTCCGCTGCGTCGACTGCGGCGAGTGCGAGGCCGGCGTCCCACTCCGCATCACTGATGACCCCGGGCTCCTGCGAACGCGTGCTCACCTTTCGGCGACGGCGGTCCGGTCGGGAGGTCATACCTAAAACCTAGACAGCACCACCGACAGTGCTACCGTCGAAAGGTCCCCAAGCGGGTCTCGGAGGGGCCGAAAACCCCTTTATCCACAGCGTGTTAGCGTGATGTACGTCACAACCTGAGTCTAGCCCGACCCGGTCGGCCACCGGGACCGCGCATCCCCGTATCACGGGCGGCGAACAGCCCCAGTCGGGGTACCAGGCAGCTCCGTGCATTCAATCCCGTGACGCACCACACGGATGAAGACGTAGGTTCGGGCCTCCGATTCACCCACGAATACCCGCGGATACGCCGAATGCAAACGGCGTACTGGCGACACCGTCCCAGCAGGGTGGCATTCCGGATCGACATGGGGCACTCCTGACCCTTCCGTGGGTTGCCACCCAGATCGTGTGACGGTGTCGGGGCGGGGCAAACTACTCGATCACGGTCGCACCGTGCTGAGGATCAACGAGTCAGACACACGGTCGTCAGGCGCACTACTCCGCGGATCGCGGCTCGGAGGTGATGAGCGCGTCGCGGAACCAGCGGACCCACATGAACACCACGAAGCCGGCGAACATCACCCACTGGACCGCATACGTCGTGTTCTGCCACAGCAGACCGCCGGACGACGCGGCGGTGCTGTACGCCGGGGTGATCACCGGCAGCGCCGACCCGGGACTTTGCGGGCTCGAGCTCTGGTGGCTCAGCGCGACCCAGCCACCGGTCAGGTCCGGGCCCATGATCGGGACCAGCGCGGACGCCGCGATCCGGGCCGCCTGCCCGGCCGGCAGGTCCGCATCGGAGGGCTGCACACCTGGGTCGCCGTCGTACGGCTGCAGCCGCCCGGTCACCGTCACCTCGCCGGTCGGTGGCGCCGGCGCGGACGGGTGTGCCGTCGAGCCGCGCACCACGGGTACGGCCGGACCGCCGGTGCTGGGATGCAACGCCGTGATGACGAAGTACGTGGATCCGCGCGGCACGAGCCGCTGGGTCGCCGGGTCGTACTTGCCGGTGACGGTGACGGCGCGCCCGTACGCCGTGGGATCGAGGGCGACCGAACCCGGCAGCAGCTGCCCGATCGGGACCGCAGCCGGGTCGGACGCTGCTGCGTCCGAGGCCTCGTCACGGTGTGCGCGGTCCCACTGCCAGTGCGACATCAGACCGAACCCGCCGACCACCAACAACGCGAAGAGGGAGAGCCCGATCCAGCGCGGTGTGAGCAGCAGACGCAGGGTTTCGGGCACACGGCAACGGTAACCCGGCACGGTTACGGCGGACGTCGCGCTGCCGGCTCATCGACTGTCGGCGGGACCCCCGGACCGGGACCAGGGCTCGCCGGGTCCGGGCAGGGCCGGTGCCAGCTCGTCCCGCTGCTCCGGCACCGCCTGCAGCGCCGCCGAACCCGGGAACCAACCCGTGACCACCCAGGCCGCCCAGACGAGCAGCGCACCGGCAACGGCATCGGCCAGGAAGTGGTTGCCGGTCCCGAGGACCACCACGACTGTGCCGACCGGATAGAGCCAGGCGAGGTAGCGCAGCCGCGTCCGCGGGAGCGCAACCACCAGCGCCAGCGCGACCCAAGCGGCCCACGCGACGTGCAGGCTCGGCATCGCGGCGTACTGGTCGGCCAGTCGGGCCGGGCCGTACGGATTTGCCGCGGACAAGATGTCGCCGGCCTTCAACGTGTCGATCACCTCGGGCACGGACAACCGGGGCGGGGCCAGGGGCAGCAGCCAGTAGACGACGAGCGCGACAACGCTCGTGATGACCAGGGTGTTGCGCAGTCGCGCGTAGTTGTTCTGACGCCTGGCCCGCAGCCAGATGAGGACCATCGGGGTGATCGCGAAGTGCAGGATGCCGTAGTAGAAACCGCTCACCACGACGAGGAGGTGGCTGCCGGCGACGATGTGGTTGAGCCAGAGCTCCGGATCCAGGTGCAGGGCCCGCTCCGCGTCCCAGACATCCTTCGCCCGCTCCACCGCCGAGTGCTTCGAGCCGGTGACGAGGATCTGGACCCCTTGGTAGAGCACATAACCCAGGGCCAGCACGAGGAACTCCACCCACCACGGCGGCAGTACCGTCGCGGACCTGGTAGCGGGGCTGCGCAGCCCGGTCCGGCCCAGATCGGCGGGCCCCGACGACACCGTGACCTCCGACGGCAACGTGCTCCCCGACGGCACGATGCTTCCCGACGGCACGATGCTTCCCGACGGCACGGTGCTTCCGGACGGTAACGAGCCGTTCCGGGGCACAGTGCGGTTGCTGGGCACAGTGACTCCTTGCTCGTTCGTCTGACCACCGACAGACCTCGCTGGCGGCGATCGCGTCTACCGCCAGTATCCGCGACGATGTTGTCGACTGATCGCAAACCCCCCAGGCTCACATGCACCTCTCATCTGGGTCGTCGCTGGCGAGCAAGGCCGCCTGGTACGAAACCCCGTGCCCAGAACCCTTCGAACCACACACAATGTGGGCATGCCCGGACCGCTGCGCGTACGCGGTTCGGTGCTCATCCCGGAGTCCGATCTGCGCTGGCAGTTCTCCCGCTCCTCCGGCCCCGGTGGTCAGGGCGTCAACACGACGGACTCGCGCGTGCAGCTGTCGTTCGACGTCGCCGGCTCCAGCGCGCTCAGCCCGTTGCTGCGGACCCGGGCGTTGGATCGGCTCGCGGGCCGGCTGGTCGACGGGGTGCTCACGGTCTCGGCGAGCGAGCAACGCTCGCAGTGGCAGAACCGGCAGGCCGCCGAGGACCGGCTCGTCGCCCTGCTGGCCGATGCCACGGCGCCGCCCCCGCGGCCCCGGGTCCCGACGCGGCCGAGCCGCAGGTCGGTGGACCGTCGCATCGAGTCCAAGCGCCGCCGCGGCCAGACCAAGCGGCTGCGTCGCCCCGACCCGGACTGATCCCTCAGGACCCTTACTCCGCCAAGGGATCAGGGCTTGCGCTGCTGCGGTCTGCTGTTTCGAGGACTGGGCGACCAGGCCGTAGCCGGACGCGACGGGGCTGACGGCTCTGGACCGTCGACGGGCGCGTGAGGGACCCGGTGGGGGAGCCGCTTGCGGTCCTGGTCGTCCTCCGGGTCCGGGAAGCTGATCTTCTTCATCTGCTTGTTCATGCTGCGCCAGATGACGTACACCGCGACGAGCAGGAAGACCCACGCCGCAAGGCCGAGCAGGCCGGGCGAGACCTTGTCCGGGTCCGGCGGACCGACCGGGCTCGGGCTCGGGCTCGGGGTCGCCGCAGCGACGACGAGCGGAACGACGGTGGAGAGCAGCGACATCGGGACCCTCGACTCAGCCGGCCGCAGCCGAGGCGTCGGACTGCGGGACCCGCAGTCCGGAGAACAGGTCGTGCTCGAGCCCGTCCGCACCGATCACGGTCGCAACCCGCGACCGGGCGAGCTGGAAGTCCTCGGTGTCCCATGCTGCGCGCTGCACGTCCAGCGGAACGGCGAACCAGCGCCCGTTCGGGTCCACCTGCGTGGCGTGCGCGAGAAGGGCCGCGTCACGCGCCTCGAACCAGTCACCGCACGGCACGCGGGTCGTCAGCCGGTCGGCGTCCTCGGGCTTGTCCTCCCAGTTGGCCAGCCACTCCTGGAACGGCGAGTCCAGCCCGGAGCTGCGAGCGGCGGCATCCAGCGCCTCGAGCCGTGCCTTGTGGAACGTGAGGTGGTAGTAGAGCTTGCGGGGGGGCCACGGTTCGCCGGTGCCGGGAAACGCGTCAGGGTCACCGGCGGACTCGTACGCGATCATCGAGATCTCGTGCGTGCGCATGTGGTCCGGGTGCGGGTAGCCGCCGTTCTCGTCGTACGTCGTGATCACGTGCGGGCGGAACTCGCGGACGACGGCCACCAGCGCGGCGGCTGCCTCCTGCAGGGGGATCGCGGCAAAGCTGCCCTCGGGCACCGGAGGCAGCGGGTCGCCCTCCGGCAGGCCGGAGTCCACGAACCCGAGCCAGCGGTGCTGCACCCCCAGGATCTGAGCGGCCCGGGCCATCTCGGCGCGACGCACCTCGCTGAGGTCCTCGACACCAGCCAGCTCCTCGGCCAGCGCCGGGTTCAGGATGTCGCCGCGCTCACCGCCGGTGCACGAGACGACGAGCACCTCGACGCCCTCCTGGGCGTAGCGGGCCATCGATGCCGCGCCCTTGCTGGACTCGTCGTCCGGGTGCGCGTGGACGGCGAGCAGCCGCAACCGCTCCGGCGGCTGACCGGTCACGGCCGCGACGGTGGGGTCAGGGCTCACCCTGCGTCCTTCCTCGTCGGTGTCTGCCGCCCCCGGGTCATTGTGCGCGCCAGGCACGGCAGATGTTTGACTGCCAGTCTGACAACACGCACCCGCCCCGATCCAATCCCCCTCCGGAGTCCGACGTGCCCTCCCCCGCCAGCGCGCTGTCGCCCGAGCTCCAGGCGCGGTACGGGCTGGCGCCGATGGCGTGGTGGAAGCGAGCCCTCGGCATCTCGCTGGGCGCGGTGCTGGTCGCCGTCCTGGGGTACGGGGCCTGGCAGCTGTCCGACCCGTCGGTCAACTGGCAGGTGACGGCGTACCACGTGGTCTCCTCGCAGCAGACCACCATCTCGTTCGAGGTGACCCGGGACGCGCGCACCACCGTGGTGTGCGTGATCCGGGCCCAGGACGAGAACAACGCCGACGTCGGTTACGCCACGGTGACGATCCCACCGGGCGCGGCGACGGTGCGGGCGACCTATCCGCTCGCAACCCTGTCGACGGCCGTCATCATCGACGTGCTGGGCTGCGCCGACAACGGGCCTCCGCAGGTCGACGAACCGCAGTTCGCGCCTGGTACGACGAACCCGCCGCAGCAGCCGACGGTCGCAGGAGGCTGAGCGGCAGCGTACGCTCGTGTGTTCCGCCAGGCACGACCACTTGCCGACGGCACGTTCTAAGGACAGATCCCGTGACCCAAGACACGAGCACGCAGACCTGGCTCACCCAGGAGGCCTTCGACCGGCTCACTGCCGAGTACGAGGAGCGCCAGGGCCCGATCCGGGAGAACATCGTGAACCGGATCCAGGCTGCCCGGGAAGAGGGCGACCTGAAGGAGAACGGTGGCTATCACGCCGCCAAGGACGAGCAGGGCAAGAACGAGGCCCGCATCCGCCAGCTCCGGCAGATCCTCGAGGACGTACGGATCGGGACGCCGGACGCCGCCGCCGGCGAGGTGGCCCAGGGCCAGGTGGTCACGATCGCGTTCGCCCCGGGCGACAACCTGACGTTCCTGCTGGGCAGCCGCGAGGAGACCGCGACCGCGACGGTCGACGTCTACTCACCCACGTCGCCGCTTGGCGAGGCGGTGCTGGGGGCCCACGTCGGGGACTCGGTCTCGTACGTCACCCCGGCCGGCAAGAGCGTCACCGTCGAGGTGGTGTCGACCGCGCCGTACACGGGCTGAGGGCGCTTCGGGCGTCAGGTGGTCGGGCTGCTCGGGGTGACTCGGGCCGTCGGCCTGCTCAGGTGGTCGGGCTGCTCAGCCACTCGCGCAGGCCGGCCGCGACGGCCGTGATCTGCGCGGTGGGGGTGAACTCGTCGCGGGTGTGGGCGAGCATCGGGTCACCCGGGCCGTAGTTCACGGCGGGGACGCCGAGCTCGGAGAAGCGGGCCACGTCGGTCCACCCGAACTTCGGTGTCGCGGTGCCGCCCACCGCGGCGAGGAACGCCCGCGCGGCCGGCTCGGTGAGCCCGGGCAGCGCGCCCGGCGCGAGGTCGGTGATGACGACGTCGTACCCGGCGAAGACCTCCTCGACGTGGGCGGACGCCTCCGCCCCGGACCTCGAGGGCGCGAACCGGTAGTTCACGGTCAGCACCGCCTCGTCCGGGATGACGTTCCCCGCGACGCCGCCGCTGATCCCGACGGCGTTGAGACCCTCCCGGTACTCCAGCCCGTCCACCATCACCCGGCGGGGCTCGTAGGAGCGCAGCACGTCCAGAGCCCCGCCGAGCTTGTGGATCGCGTTGTCCCCCATCCACGACCGGGCGCTGTGGGAACGCCGGCCGGTGGTACGTACCTCCGCGCGCAACGTCCCCTGGCAGCCGGCCTCGATGACGGCGTTCGACGGCTCCATGACGACCGCGAAGTCCCCGGCGATCCAGTCCGGGTGGTCCGCGGCGATCCGTCGAAGGCCGTTGTGGACGGTCTCTACCTCTTCGGCCTCGTAGAACACCCAGGTCACGTCCCGCGCCGGGGCGGGCATGGTCGCCGCCAGGTGCAGCGCGACGGCGACGCCGCCCTTCATGTCGCACGAGCCCAGCCCGTACAACCGCTGCTCACCGTCGACCTCGACCAGGCGCGAGGGCAGGTTTCCGGCCTCGGGCACCGTGTCGAGGTGACCTGCGACGACAACCCGTTGCGAATGCCCGAGGTTCGTCCGGGCCACGACGGTGTTCCCGTCGCGCTGGACCGTGAGGTGGCCGTACCCGAGCAGCGCGGTCTCGACCCCGTCGGCCAGGGCCCGCTCGTTGTGGCTGACGCTGGGCACGTCCACGACGGCGGCGGTCAGCGCCACGACGTCGAGGGTCAGGTCGAGCGCGGGCGCGGGCACCGGAACCTGTCCGGGAGCCAGGAAAGCCGGGTCGGAGGTCACCGGGCAACCGTAGCGGCGCGTCGTCCGGCCGCGGTCGGTACGGTCAGGGCGTGACTGGGACCCTGCTGACGTCGGCGGCGAGCGGAGAGGGCCTCGCCACGTACGCCGGCGACGACCTGCTCGACGTCTGGTATCCCGCGCCCACCCTGTCCGCCACCGCGGCGGCCGTTCCGGCGCTGGCGGACCTCGTCCGCCACGACCCCGTGCGGGACGTGACGACCCGGGTCGTACGTACCGTGGTCGCCGACCTGTCGGCGCCGCCGGTCGACGCCGCTGACGTCTGGCTGCGGCTGCACCTGCTGTCCCACAGGTTGGTCCGGCCGCGACAGGTCAGTGTCGAGGGCTTCTTCTCCCAGCTGGCGAACGTCGCCTGGACCAGCCTCGGGCCGGTCGCTGTCGGGCAGCTCACCGACGTGCGCCTGCGGGCCCTTGGCGCCGGCCGGCAGCTGACCGTGCACGGCGTCGACAAGTTCCCGCGGATGGTCGACTACGTCGTGCCGGACGGTGTTCGGATCGCGGACGCGGACCGGGTCCGGCTCGGAGCACACCTGGCCAGCGGCACCACCGTCATGCACGAGGGATTCGTGAACTTCAACGCCGGGACCCTCGGCGCTTCCATGGTCGAGGGTCGGATCTCGGCAGGTGTCGTCGTCGGGGAAGGCTCCGATGTCGGTGGTGGCTCCTCGATCATGGGGACGTTGTCAGGTGGGGGCACCCAGATCGTCACGATCGGACGGGACTGCCTGATCGGCGCGAACGCCGGGGTCGGCATCTCCCTCGGCGACGGCTGCGTGATCGAGGCCGGCTGCTACATCACCGCCGGATCGAAGATCACCTTGCCCGACGGCGAGATCGCCAAGGGTCGAGACCTGTCCGGGCTGGCGAACCTGCTGTTCTGGCGCAACTCCGTCACCGGCGCCCTGGAGGCCCGACCCCGCAGCGGTTCCTGGGGCGGCCTCAACACCGCCCTGCACACCGCCCACTGAACCCAGCGCTGCTACCTGGGTCCTGGGCTGGGCCCGAGGCGCAGCTGTCTGTGGCGCTCGCCGTGACTTGCTTGATCAGTAGGCGTTTCGTGAGGTCGACGTGGGGCGCCTCCAGCGGTTCCCGCACGGCTCGGGCCGCCGACACCGGATCGACCTCACGATCTGCCTACCGATCATGGAATCTGCCCACCGGCGGCGGTGGCGTAAGCCGCCGCGATCCTGACCAGCCGGTCGTACGGGACCGGGACAATCCGGTTGGCGAGCTTGGCTGCCGCCAGCTCGGGGCAGTCGCTGACCTCGTGGCCGCTGAGCGCGGCAGCTCGCAGGTACAGCTCGTGCCCGGTGGCGGCCCGGGCCAAGGACTGCGCGTTCCAGCGGGCCAGCTCCGGCAGCGTCACCCGGGCCAGACGTACGGCGTCGGCACACGCGGCCCGGGTGTCGCCGCGCCCCAACATCCACTGCACCAGCGCGACATCCCCCCGTACCCCTGCAAGGGCCGGCGATGCCGTGCGCACCTCGCGCAGACCATCCGCGATGACCTGCCAGGCATGGTGCGCGGCATCGGGGTTCGCATGCGAACGTGGGTCTGGCCCGCACTCCAGCAAGGTGATCGCCAACGTCGCGTAGTCGGCGAGGGTGCCGACGGGGACATGCGCCTGCCGCGACAGCACCCACGCCGTACGCCGCAGCCGCGCCAGCCGGCCCACGACCTGACTGGTCGACAGGTCCGCGCGGACCGACGGCCGGGCCAACCCCAGCGCGGCAATCCTTCCTCGAAGCGGAGGCATCACCTGACTGCATCGTTCAGCGGCCTCGATCAGCTCTGCGGGATCGCCCAGCTGTCGGCCCACCACGGTTGACCCGATGCCCAGCGCGCGAGCCTGCCGGGCCAGCTCGCGGCAGCAGCAGGCGAGCATCCTCACCTGGTACGCAACGGCTCCGATCGCGCTCAGGACCTCAGCGGTCTCGTCGAGGGCGGCGGACTCCGGGCTGCGCCAGGAGCCGTCGGCCTCGCGATGGGTGCGCAGCATGTCCGCCGCCGAACGGACGGACACCGCGACGCCGCACCACGTCGACTCCAGCGCCGAACGCGAGTCACGCGCCGGACCGACTGCGATCGCGACGGAACGACGGCCGTACGGGGCCAGCCGCGACTCGAACCGCTGACCCCAGCGCAGCAGGTCGGCGTTGGCGCCGACCTGCTCGACCTCCGGCCGCAACCTGGTGCACGACAGCACTTCCACCAGCTCGTGGCAGGAGCGCAACGCATCGGACAATGCCAGGACGACAGCGAACGCGGCAGGGCGGGACGACAGCCGGGTCGTCCCGAGCAGCTCGGACCCGCTCTGCACCAGGCGCTCGGAGTCGTGAAGGAGTCCGCCGAGCGTCACACCCGTCGTCGGCGGATCCATCGCGATGACCGGGCTGCCCCCGGGGGAGCGGACGAGGCTGAGCCCGGTTCGCGGGACCGCGATTGTTGCTGGTGCGAGTGTTGCGGACATGGACGTCAGCTCCCCCGGATGTGCTGGCACCAGGCCCCCTGACGGGAAGCCGGCTCTGTCGACATCGCCGCGACGACGTCGCGACGTTGTCCAGATGTGTGCAGCAGCACCCGGCAAGACGCCCGGTGGAGCGCAGAAAGTTGTTCTGCGTTCAGAGATCTAGCTGGATCCCGAGCTCATCGAGCAGTGCCAGCGTCTCCGGCATCAGTTCGTCCTCGTCGTCGACCTGCGCGCGGAGCCGGCACGCCGCCCGCTCCAGAGCGATACCGTCGCCCAGACCGTGCGCCACCAGCAGCGCGTCGCGGTGCAGCAGCTCGCTGCCCGGATCCACGGTCAGGCCGCGGGCCGCCGCAGCCGCAGCGGTCCGCAGGTCACCGGACGCGTACGCGGCGGCAGCCAACAGGTGCGCCACGTCAACGACGGCGCTGACCATCTCCTGAACATCGGGATCGGCCCAGCCGTACATGACCGGGTCGATCCCCTGGAACGGCCGGCCGCGCACCAACCCCAGCGCCTCGCGCAGCTCACCGACGTGGACCTTGTCGTCCCGAGTCCCGTGCAGGGCCGCCGCGACGAAGTCGTTCCAGTCACTGGTGATCTCCTCGCGCAGCCGGTACTCCCCGGTCTCGGCGACGAGCGGCAGGTAGGCATCACCGGCAGGCGTACGCCCGAGCCACTGCCGGGTGCGCGAGACGAACGGGTTGCGGGTGTTGCGCCCGACCCGTCGACCCGGCCACAGCACCTCGTCGAGCTCGTGCCGGCTGGCACCGGGGTGCAGGACCAGGTACGCGACGAGCTCGGCAGCGCGCCGGCGCCGGCCGGGCGCGACGCTGTCATCGACTCCGGTCACCTCGACCGGTCCGAGCAACAGCACCCGTGGCGCGTCCGACTCCCCGGGTCCACGGCTCGGGACCCGCTCCAGGGCGGCCCGCGCCAGCGCGATCTCTTGCGCCAGGGTGGACGCCGTCGCGGCAGACGCGGCCTTTCGCCCCGGCGACTCCTCGTGGACGAGCAACGCGAGGTCCTGCTGGTCATCGGGCTCAAGCCGTTGCGGCACAATGGCTATCCCGGGAGGATCCAGCCGCCACAGCTCGCCCTGCTCCGGGCGCAACGCCCACTCACCTGCCGCCGCGGGCCCGCCGCCGCGCACCACGGCCGCCCCGGACCAGGGTGCCGCAGTGGCAGCGACATCCTGGCCCAGGACGACCTCGGGCACCCAGGTCTCGTCGGCGACACCGGAGGAGCGCGCCATCCTTACGTCGGCGACATCGCACTGGCCCAGCACGTCGCGGACCGACCTCTGCTGCGCGTCGACCTGGCGGCCGGCGGCCTCCGGGCTCTCGACCGTCCGTACCGCGGCCGCGGGCAACGTGACGTCGAGCACCCCTGGCACCACCGACACGGTGACCGAGCTCGCGCGGGCACGCCCCATCAGATCCACGGTCATCGCGGACATGACAGCCGCGCGCTGCCCGGGCTCGCCCGCCACCTGAAGGGTGCCCACGGCCTCCAGGTTGACCAGCACCAGCTCGTCGCCGTCGAGCCCGACGCTGACGAGCGCGGGATACGGATCCGGTTGCGGATCCTGGACTTCCTCGATGTCTCCGCTCCACGACCACGTCCGCGGCGAGGTCAGCACGAACGGCGCGACGACATCCTCGTCGTCGGCGGCGAGAACCAGCTCCAGGGTCGTGGCACTGACACGAAGCCATGCCACGTCCGGCAGCGCCCGACCGGCGCCTGAGCAGGCACTGGCAAGGCATGCCAGCCCGGCCCTGATCCGTGCCCCTCGCCCGTCATCGGCCACGGAGCGCAGCAACCGCTCGGCC
>JANWJC010000132.1 GCA_025449595.1 Acidobacteriota bacterium
ATCTGCGCGACGTGCTCCTCGCCGTAGCGCTCCGTCGCGTAGCGGATCATGTCGCCGCGTCGGCGCTCGTCGAAGTCCATGTCGATGTCAGGCATCGAGATGCGCTCCGGGTTGAGGAACCGCTCGAAGAGCAAGCCATGCTTGAGCGGGTCCAGCTCGGTGATGCCAAGAGCCCAAGCGACCAGCGACCCGGCCGCCGAGCCACGGCCCGGGCCGACCCGGATGCCGTTGTCCTTGGCGTACCTGACCAGGTCAGCGGTGACCAGGAAGTAGCCGGGGAAGCCCATCGAGATGATGACCCCGACCTCGAACTCGGCCTGGGCGCGGTGGGTGTCGGGTACGGCCCCGCCGGGGAACCGCGCCGCGAGCCCGCGTTCGACCTCCCTGACCAGGAAGCTCTGCTCGTCCTCCCCGTCGGGCACGGGGAACACCGGCATGAGGTCGGCACCCTCGGCGAACTCGACGTTGCACCGCTCGGCGACCAGCAAGGTGTTGTCGCACGCCTCCGGCAGCTCGGACCAGACGCCGCGCATCTCGGCCGCGGACTTGAGGTAGAAGTCACGGCCGTCGAACCGGAAGCGCTTCGGGTCGTCCATCGTGGTGCGGGTCCCGATGCACAGCAGCACGTCGTGGGCGTCCGCGTCGCCGGCACTGACGTAGTGCAGGTCGTTGCTCGCCAGCAACGGGATGTCGAGCGTACGAGCGATCTTGAGCAGGTCCTGCCGGTGGTTGTGCTCGATGCCCAGACCGTGGTCCATCAGCTCGCAGAAGTAGTTGTCCTTGCCCAGGATGTCCTGGAAGTCGGCGGCGGCGGCGAGCGCCTTGTCGTACTGACCGGCCTGCAGCCAGCGGTTGACCTCCCCGGACGGGCACCCGGTCGTGCCGATGATGCCCTTGCCGTAGGTCTGCAGCAGGTCCCGGTCGAAGCGCGGCTTGCGGTAGAACCCCTCCAGGCTGGCCAGGCTGGAGAGCCGGAACAGGTTGTGCATCCCCGCTGTGGTCTCCGCGAGCAACGTCATGTGGGTGTAGGCCTGCTTGCCCTTGCTTGTGGTCTCACCGTCCTCACCGGTGCCCTCGTCGTATCCGGACCCGAAGTCGAACGGGCGCTTCTCGAAGCGGCCCTGCGGGGCGTAGTAGCCCTCGATACCGATGATCGGCTTGACCCCGGCCGCCTTGCCCCGCTTGTAGAAGTCGAACGCGCCGTAGACGTTGCCGTGGTCGGTCATCGCCAGCGCCGGCATCCCCAGCCGGGCGGCCTCGGTCAGCAGGTCGTCGACCCGGGCGGCGCCATCGAGCATCGAGTACTCGGTGTGCACGTGCAGGTGGACGAAGTCCTCGCGACCGGTCACGGTCGATGCCCCCTCGGTGCTGCTGCGTGCCGTTCCGAGCCTGTCGCGCCACCCACTGCTGCCCGGCCTCCCGCTCTCACCCGACTCGCATCCGACGCACCCACGCACCGGGCGCCGGGACGGCACCCACTGGCCGGGGGAAGGCGACGGCGTGAGGGGTTCAGGTTAGTCGGCGGGGCCGACTGCCGATGCCACAGCACGGACCGCCCTGGTCAGTCGGCGTGTCCTAGGATCGCCCGGCGCGGCCCCGGACGGGAGCGGAGCCGTTCACCGGGCGGACGGGCACTTCCTGGCCCCCCGAACGTTGAACAGGCGTAGACCCGAGGAGCTTCTTCCGTTGAGCGAACGACCCAAGATCACCCGCCGGGTGCTGCTGGCCGGCGCGGCAGCCGCGCCGCTGGCGGCCTGTGCCGGTCCGGACGTCGGCGCCGGCGCGCCGCCCACCGGGAACGCCCTGGCGACCACGGCCGGGCCATCGTCCCCATCGGCGTCGGCGGTACGGCCATCCCCGCCCACGGACGCAGCCAGCAGCGCGCCGTCGGGGCCGGCCTCCGAGGTCGTCCACGGCCCCGACGGTCCGCACGTCGCGCTCACGTTCCACGGCAGCGGCACCCCCGCCCTGGCGGAGTCGCTGCTGCTCGTCGCGGAACGACGCTCGGTGGCCGTGACGGTCCTGGCCGTGGGGACCTGGCTGCAGCAGCAGCCGCAGGTGGCCGCGCGGATCCTGCGCGGGGGCCATGAGCTCGGCAACCACACGCTGCACCACCTGCCGATGCGGACGATGAGCGAGGGCGAGGCGTACGAGGAGATCTCCCGCGGCGCCCAGCTCGTGCGCGCGGCCACCGGCGTGCTCGGCTGGTTCCGGCCCTCCGGGCTGACCAATGCCCCGCCGGCGGTCCTCGCGGCGGCGGGGCGGGCGGGCTACCGCACCAGCGTGTCCTTCGACGTCGATCCGCAGGACTACGACGACCCCGGCTCGGCGACTGTGGTGCGGCGGGTGCTGGCCGGCGCTCGTCGTGGTTCGATCATCAGCCTGCACCTGGGACACGTGGGCACCGTGCAGGCGCTTCCCGCGATCCTGGACGGACTCGGTGCCCGGGGACTGCGCCCGGTCACGCTGTCGTCCCTGCTGGTGGGGGTGGCGCAGTGATGCGTCACCGGCTCGCGGCGGCGACCACACTCCTGCTCGCGGTCGGCCTGCTGGCCGGCTGCTCGCAGCCGGCAGCCGTGAACGACAGCGCGTCCGCCGACCCGATGGGGTCCATGTCGATGCCGCCGGCTTCGACCTCGTCCTCCAACCTGGCACCGGAGTCGGGCGGGTCAGCACCGCTGCCCGGCATGCCGCCGGTCCTGAGCGCGCAGGACGTCTACGCCGCCGACACTCCTGGCAACTTCGCACCGGCGGTGGCTGGTGACCCGTACCGGATCTACGTCCCGAACACGCTGTCCAACACGGTGACAGTGATCGATCCGCTCACGTACAAGGTGCTGCGGACCGTGCCGGTCGGGAACGAGCCGCAGCACGTCGTGCCCGGCTGGGACCTGCGCACCCTGTGGGTCAACAACGACCTGGGCAACTCCCTGACGCCCATCGACCCGCGCACCGGACGGTTCGGGCGTCCGGTCCGGGTCGCGGATCCGTACAACCTCTATTTCACTCCCGACGGCAAGCACGCCGTGGTCATGGCGAGCCTGTTGAAGCGGATCGACTTCCTCGATCCGCACACCATGGCGCTGCAGCGCTCGGTGCCTGTCCCCTGCCTTGGGGTCAACCACGCCGACTGGACGGCGGACGGTCGATTCTTCCTGGTGTCGTGCGAGTTCTCGGGAGACCTGCTCTGGATCGACACGGCGAAGGAGCGCGTGGTCAGCAAGTTCTCCCTCGGCGCGATGGCCAAGCCGCAGGACGTGAAGCTGAGCCCGGACGGCAAGTACTTCTACGTCGCCGACATGATGTCCAACGGGATCTGGGAGCTCGCCTACGACGGCGGCGGGCGAACCCCTCACGTCGTGCGGCTGATCAGGACCGGCAAGGGCGCGCACGGGTTGTACGTCAGCCGCGACAGCCGTTCCCTCTACGTCAGCAACCGTGACGAGGGCAGCATCTCGGTCTTCGACTTCGCCACCCGTTCGCTGATCGCGAAGTGGCGGCTCCCGGCGCCGGCCAGCCCGGACATGGGAGGTGTGTCACCGGACGGTCGGGTGCTGTGGCTGGCCGGTCGTTACAACGGGGTCGTCTACGCGATCAGCACGGCCGACGGCCGCCAGCTGGCCCGGATCAAGGTCGGCGCCGGCCCGCACGGCCTGTGCGTGTGGCCGCAGCCGGGCCGTTACTCGCTGGGGCACACCGGCATCATGCGCTGACTCCGGCACCTTGACACGTGCACCTGGCGCGTGTCACAACGACCTGGACATCGCCTGCACGGCGTCGGTGAGGATCTGTTCGGACGTGGCGAAGTTGAGGCGTACGAACCCCTTTCCTGGGTCGCCGAACTCCTCCCCCGGCTGCAGCGCCACCTTCGCCTGCTGCAGGAAGTGGGCGTACGGGTCGGCCAGCCCGAGCGCCCGGCAGTCCAGCCAGGCCAGGAACGTCGCTTCCGGCAGGCGGTACCCGATCGTGGGGAGGTGCTCGGCGAGCAGGTCGGCCAGCAGCGTGCGCCGGTGCTCGAGGTCGGCCAGCAGCTCATCGAGCCAGTCCGCGCCGTCGGTGAACGCGGCCAGCGCGGCCGCGGCTCCCAGGATCCCGGTGCCGTAGCCCACCTCCTCGCCCATCGACGCCACGGTGCGCCAGCCACGGTCGGACCCGGCGACGACGACGGCCGCCTTGAGCCCTGCCAGGTTCCAGGCCTTCGACGCGGACATGACCGCGATGGCGTCCCTAGCGCCCGGCTCGTCCACCGCGTGCACGGGCACGAACCGGGAGCCCGCGTGCACCAGCGGGGCGTGGATCTCGTCCACGACCAGGAGTACGTCGTGGGCGGCAGCCAGCGCGACGACGGCGCGCAGCTCGTCGTGGCTCCACACCCGGCCCACCGGGTTGTGCGGGCTGCACATGAGGTAGGCACGGGCGCCGTCCCGGAACGCCCGCTCCAGACCGGCCAGGTCGAGCTGGTAGCGACCGCCGTCGTCGACGACCAACGGGACCTGCACGACCCGGCGGCCGATGTGCTCGATCGTGGCGAAGAACGGGTGGTACACCGGCGGGTTCACGACCACGCCCGCGTCAGGTGCGGTGCCGGTCTGCAGCACCTCGAGCACCCCGCGCATGACGTCCTGCAGGACGTACACCTTTGCCGGGTCGACGTCGAGGGCCCAGCGGGCCTGCGCGAACTTGGCGTACGCCCCGGGCAGGTCAGCGCTCCAGGTGTAGCCGGTGTCGGACTGCGCGACCATGGCCGTCACCACGTCGTGGATCGGTGCAGCGAGGTCGACGTCCATCTCCGCCACCCACAGGGGCAGGACGTCCGGGCCGTACTTCTGCCATTTCACACTGCGGCGGGAACGCAACCGGTCCAAGGGAAGATCGAGGATCACCCGCCGACCCTACGACAGAGCCGGGCAGGTAGCGGGCGCTGCCGGAACGGCTCAGGCGGTCGCGATCAGGTCGAGCGCGTGCGCGAGCTCCGGGGGGTACGGCGAGGTGAACGTGACCTGCTCACCGGTTCCCGGATGGACGAACCCGAGCTGGTACGCGTGCAGCCACTGCCGGGTCAGGCCCAGCCGCTTGGCCAGGACCGGGTCCGCGCCGTAGGTCAGGTCGCCGACGCAGGGGTGACGCAGCGCGGACAGGTGCACGCGGATCTGGTGGGTCCGGCCGGTCTCGAGGTGGATCTCCAGCAACGAGGCGTGCGGGAACGCCTCCAACGTGTCGTAGTGGGTCACGCTCGGCTTTCCGCCACTGACCACTGCCCACCGGTAGTCCGCGGTCGGGTGCCGGTCGATGGGTGCGTCGATGGTGCCGCTCAGCGGGTCCAGGTGCCCCTGCGCCAACGCGCGGTAGATCTTGCGCACGGTGCGGTCCCGGAACTGGGTCTTCAACGAGGTGTATGCGCGCTCGCTCTTGGCCACGACCATCAGCCCGGTCGTGCCGACGTCGAGACGGTGCACCACGCCCTGCCGCTCGGGCGCCCCGGAGGTCGAGATGCGATAGCCCGCCCCTGCCAGGCCTCCGATGACGGTGGGACCGTTCCACCCGGGCGACGGGTGGGCGGCGACACCGACCGGCTTGTCCACGACCACGACGTCGGCGTCGTCGAACACGATGCGCAGTCCGTCGACCGTCTCCGCGACGACCTGCGTGGCGACCGCCGGCCCGGGCAGCTCGACCTCGAGCCAGCTGCCGGCGAGCACCCGCGTCGACTTCCCCGCGCTCACCCCGTCGACCCGTGCGCCCCCGGACGCCGCGATGTCGGCGGCCTTGGTACGCGACAGGCCGAACAGCCGTGCCAGGGCTGCGTCGAGGCGCTCACCGTCGAGGCCGTCGGGCACCTGGAACGCGCGGATCTCACCCATCAGGGGTACCGCCGGCACAGGTGCCTCACGTGGCAGGGTCCGTGGCCGACCCGGTGCCGGGGTCCGGGTCGATCGGGTCGGCGGGTTCCTTGCGGCCCTCGAGCTCGACGCCGAACACGGACAGCGCCACCATCAGGATCGCGGACCCGACGATCGCCATGTCGGCGCAGTTGAACACGGCGAAGTGCTGCACCGACACGAAGTCGACGACGTGCCCGCTGGGGAATCCGGGATAGCGGAACATCCGGTCGGTCAGGTTGCCCACGGCGCCACCGAGCAGACCGCCCAGAGCCACCGCCCACCACGCGCTGCGCAGCCGCCGGGAGTACCGCAGGATCACCACGACGACGGCGATGGCGATCGCGGTGAAGATGAACGTGCTCCCGGTCCCGAGGCTGAATGCCGCCCCGGAGTTGCGAAGCGGGCTCAGTGCGAGCCAGTCACCGATCAGCTGGACCGGTGGGTGGCCCTCCAGGTGCTTCACCACGAGCCACTTCGTGGCCTGGTCGATGATCCACACCAGCAGGGCGACACCGACCAGCACGACGACCAGCCGCGGATCGCCGCGGCGCGGCGGCGCCGAGGTGGCGTGGCGGGGCCGTACGTCATCGGTCACGACGCACGAGCCTACGGTGTCGCGGACGTGCGCACTGACGGTGCCGTTCGGATCCGACCGTGCCGCGAGGTCGTCAGTGCTGTTCGACCGGCGGCGTTGCGCGCCTGGTCAGCGCCGCTCCTCGATCTGCTTGCAGCTCACGCACAGCGTGGCGCGCGGGAAGGCCTGCAGCCGGAACTTGCCGATGGGTCGCCCGCAGTTCTCACACACGCCGTACGACCCGTCGTCGAGGCGACGCAGCGCCCGGCGGTTCTGCGCGATCAGCTCGCGGGCGTTGTTGGCCAAGGACATCTCGTGCTCGCGCTCGAAGGTCTTGGTCCCGGCGTCGGCCTGGTCGTCCCCCGCCCCGTCGCCGGAGTCCCGCAGCAGGCCGGCGATGCCCTCCTCGGCGTCGCTGATCTGCTCGCGCAGCCGGAGCCGCTCCGCCTCGAGCTGGGTGCGTACGTCGGCCAGCTCCGCCTTCGTCCACGGACTCTCGTCCTCACGGACGACCAGCCGGCGACCGGCGGCGGGCGTGGCCGCCTTCGTCGCCCGCGGCGCCGGCTTGCTCGAGGTGCCAGGGCGGGCCTTCACCGCCGCCGGCTTCGCGGCGACCGTGTTCGCGGCAGCCGGCTTGGTCGCGGTGGCCTTGGTGGTCTTGGCCGGGGCCGCCTTCGTGGGCGCGGTGCCGGCCGCTGCAGTCTTGGCGGCGCTCGTCTTGCCAGCACTGGTCTTGGCGGCGCTGGTCCTGGCAGCCGTCGCCTTGACTGCGCCGGCCTTCGGGGCGGCTGCCTTGGTCGGCGCGGGTTTGGCAGCGCTCGTCTTCGCCGCTGTGCTCTTGGCTGCGCCGTTCTTGGCTGCGCTGGACCTGGCCGCGCCCGTCTTGGCTGCTGCAGTCCGTGCGGTCGCCGTGCCCCTGATCGGGGGTACGGCCTTGACCGCCGCCTTCTTGGCCGGCGCCGTGCTCGCTCGCTTCGCGGGGGCCGTGCCCGCCCGCTTCGCCGGCGTCGCCGGCACGCTCTCGCCAG
>JANWJC010000133.1 GCA_025449595.1 Acidobacteriota bacterium
CGCGGATCTCGCTGCGCCGGCTCAGGTGCGAGGCGAGCTGCTTGGCGTACCGCTCGGGTGTGGCGGTCACGACCGATGCGGTCGCGGTGGCGTGGTCACTCATGTGCGGCCTCCGGACCCTCGGCGAGCAACAGGTACATCGAACGACGTGCGTCCGAGAGGATCGTGGCGGCGGCCGCGATCTGGGTGTCGGTGCCGCTACGGCCGATCTGGCGAGCCGCTGCATGCAGCTGCTCGAGCAGGGCTCGCAGGTCCGGGCCCTGCCGGGCCTCGGCGAAGCCGGCGAACGGATCGGACCAGCTGTCGCGGTGGGTCTGGACGTACTCGCGTCCGGCGTCGGTCAGAGCCGAGGTCTTGCGCCCGGACTCGGCCGTGACTGTCAGCAGGCCTTCGTCCTCGAGCTGGTTCAGGGCTGGGTAGACGGCGCCCGGGCTGGGCGTCCAGCGCCCGCCGCTGCGCTCAGCGATCGACTGCATCAGCTGGTAGCCGTGCATGGGTTCCTCGGCGAGCAGCAGCAGGATCGCAGCTCGGACGTCGCCGCGCGGCGCCCTGCCTCGACCGCGGCCGCCGCCGCGTCCGCCTCGATGCGGCATCCCGTCCTCGCGCAGACCGGGCCCGGATAGTGGGTGGTGGTAGTGGTGACCGGACTGGTGCCGGTCTCTGTCTCGGTGCGGATTCATTCGCCCCTCCTTGTTGGATGACGGTAACGATACAACGTTACTGTCATAGATGCAACTGAAGGTGCGTGAGCCGGTCGTTTGCCCGGCCGGACTGAACCGCGGTTTAATCCGGTGACGTGCCGGCGTCGACCGTCGGCGTCCCGACCGGAAGGACGACCGTGCCTGACCTCCCCTCCCGTGCCCGGGTCGTCATCGTCGGCGGCGGCGTGATCGGCGCCAGCGTCGCGTACCACCTCGCCGAACTCGGCGTGACGGACGTGCTGCACCTCGAGCGCCACGAGCTGACGGCCGGGACCACCTGGCACGCCGCCGGTCTGATCACGAGTGCCGGCATGGCCGACGAGACCTCGCTGTGGATGGCGCGCTACTCCCGCGACCTGTACACACGGCTCGAGGCCGAGACCGGGCACTCGACCGGGTTCCGCGAGATCGGGCACCTGCACCTGGCAAGCACGCCGGAACGTCTCGAGACACTGCGCCGCGAGCGCGCGTTCCAGCGCGGCTTCGGCGTGGACAACGTGGAGGTCTCGCCGGCCGAGGTTGCCGAGCTGTCACCCATCACCCGGGTGGACGACCTGCTCGCCGCGTCCTACGTCGCGGACGAGGGCCGAGCCGACCCGGTCGGCGTCGCCACCGCCTTGTCGAAAGGCGCGCGCGCCCGCGGTGTGACGTTCGTCGGCGGCGTCACCGTCACCGGCATCCGTACCCATGCCGGGCGGGTCACCGCGGTGACCACAGACAGCGGCGACGTCGAGTGCGACACCGTCGTGCTGGCCGCCGGACTCTGGACCCGGGAGCTGGCTCGGCGCTGCGGGATCGACGTACCGCTGCAGGCGGCGGAGCACTACTACCTGCTCACCGAGCCGATGGCCGGGGTCCACCGCGACCTGCCGGTGATCGAGGACCCGGACCGGTACGGCTACTACCGCGAGGAGGGCGACGGCCTGCTCGTCGGCCTGTTCGAGCCCGACGCAGCGCCGTGGAAGCTCGACGGACCGCCGGCCGACTTCGCGTTCGGCACCATCGAGCCGGACTGGGACCGGATGACCCCGTTCCTGGAGAAGGCGATGTTCCGCTACCCGGGGCTGGCCGACGTCGGGGTGCGCAAGTTCTTCTGCGGCCCCGAGTCCTTCACGCCGGACCTGCACCCGATGCTGGGTCCAGCACCCGAGGTCGAGGGCGTGTTTGTCGCTGCCGGGCTGAACAGCCTGGGCATCCTCCAAGGCGGTGGCGTCGGAAGCGTTGTGGCGCAATGGATCGTGGATGGGCGGGCCCCCGTCGACGTGACGCACTATTCGGTCGAGCGCGCGTTGCCGTACGAGACGACGCGGCGCTTCCGCGGCGAGCGGATCCGTGAGTCGCTCGGGGTGCTCTTCGGCGACGGCGCCTGGCCGTCGTTCCAGTGGCGCACCGGGCGCGGTGTGCGCCGCTCGGTGCTGCACGACCGGCTCGCCGCCGCGGGAGCCCGGTTCGGCCAGTCCGCAGGCTGGGAGTACCCGCTGTGGTTCGCCGGTCCCGACGACGCACCGCAGGACGGGACCGAGACCACCTGGGGCCGTACGGCTTCCTTCGAAGCCGCCGCGTCCGAGCACCGCGCGATCCGCGAGGCCGTCGGCGTGATGGACATGTCGCTGATGTCGAAGTTCCTCGTGCAGGGCCCCGACTCCGCCCAGGTGCTGGACCGGCTGTCCGCCAACGCCGTGGCCGGGGACGTCGGACGGGTCACGTACACCCAGTGGTGCGACTTCGACGGCGGGATCCTGGCCGACGTCACGGTCACCCGCCTCGCCGAGGACCGCTTCCTGGTCATCTCCAGCGACGTGACCCATCGCCGGGTGGAGCGGATGCTGCGTCGCGCGCCGCTGCCTGGCGAGATCGCGATCACCACCGACGTCACACCGGGCACCGCGCTGCTGTCGGTGCAGGGACCGGAGTCGCGCGCGCTGCTCGCATCCCTGTCGCCGGACGACTGGTCGGACGCGGCGTTCCCGTACCTCACGGCGCGCGAGATGGAGATCGGGTCCTCGCGGTTCCTCGTGGCACGCGTGACGTACGTCGGAGAGCTCGGGTACGAGCTGCACATCCCCGCCGACCAGGGCGTGTCGGTGTGGGAGAACCTCGTGGCCGCAGGTGAAGCGTACGGCCTGCGCCAGGTGGGGCTGCAGGCGATGTCGTCACTGCGGCTGGAGAAGGGCTACCGCGACTACGGGGTGGACATCGAGAACACCGACGACCCGGTGGTCGCCGGCCTGGCTTTCGCCGTGGCGTGGGACAAGCCCGGCGGATTCATCGGCCGCGACGAGCTGCTGACCCGGCGAGCGGACCGCAGCTCGCGCATGGTCCACGTGCTGCTCGACGACCCGGAACCGTTGCTACGTGGTGGCGAACCGCTCCTGCACCATGGCACCTGGGTGGGCTACGTCCGCGCCGGCGACTACGGCCACACGCTCAAGGCGTCCGTCGGTCTGGGCGTGGTCGAGCACGAGGAGGGCGTCACCCCCGACTGGCTGCAGGCCGGCGGATTCGAGGTGGACATCGCCGGCGTACCCGCCTCGGCGACGCTGTCGCTGCGGCCGTTCTACGACCCCGACCGGCTACGCATCCGCAGCTGATCGACCACCGGATCCGACAGCTTCGTCAACCCTCGCGGTCGGGTCCGGCTCTTTCCGGCTGCAGTCGCAACAGCACTCGGCGCTCGCGTTGCATGCTGGCGCGATAGTCGTCCCAGTTGTCGTGCTCACCGGACACGCTGCGGTAGTAGTCGACAAGGGGTTCCATCGCGTCGGGGAGCGACACCACCTCGACGGTTCCCTCGACCCAGATCCACGACCCGAAGAAGGCGTCGTCGAGCACCAGCAGCTGGGCCCACGGGTCGGCCCGCACGTTCAGCGTCTTGTACGCGGCCTCCCGGCTGCTGACCGTGAACCGTCCGTGCTCGTCGACCGTCGTGAGCACGGGGCTCTGCTGGATGCCCCCGCTGGGACGGCGTGTCGTGAACACGGCGTGGTGGTGTCGGCGGCCGAACTCGCGAGCCTGATCCAGATCCATGACGTCAGTGTGCCCCTCGCCCGTCTACGAACCGGGCGGGACCCGCGAATGACCGGGCAGCTACTGCTCGTACGCGACGTGGCCGCCCACGACCGTGAGGTCCACCTGCGCCTGCAGGAGCTCGGACGGCGTGGCCGCGAACGGGTCGTCCGACAGCACCGCGAGGTCCGCGAGCCTGCCGACGGTCAGCGAGCCGCGGTCGTCCTCGCAGAAGTTGGCCCAGGCGCCTTCGACCGTGTAGGCCCGCAGCGCGGACTCGATGTCCACGCACTCCTCCGGGACCCAGCTCATGCTGCCGTCCAACGAGGCCCTGGTCTGCGCGGTGTACAGCCCGATCAACGGGTCCATCTCCGCGACGTTCCAGTCGCTGGAGAAGGCGACGTGGGCGCCGGAGTCCATGAGGCTGCGCATCGGCCACGCGTAGCGCCAGCGCTCCGGGCCGACGTTGGCGCGCCACTCGTGCACGATCTCAGGCGCACAGTGTCGAGGCTGCATGCAGGCGACCACCCCGAGCTCGGCGAAACGTGGCAGGTCGACGGCGTCCAGGCACTCCACGTGCACGATCTGATGGCGGCTGTCGCGAGGCCCGTTCACGGCCCGAGCGCGTGAGAACGCGTCGAGCACCATCGCGATCCCGCGGTCCCCGGTGGCGTGGATGAAGAGCTGGAAGCCGCGCTGGTCCAACGTCGTCACGAGATCGTCGAACGCGTCACCCTCGTAATAGCTGTGCCCGCGCGTGTCGGGGCGATTGGCATACGGGAGCTTCATCGCGGCAGTGTGCGGCTCGACGATGTCGTCGATGTACAGCTTGAGAGGGCCCACGCGCAGGTAGTCGTCGTCGTACGCCTGCTGCGCAGCTGCGAACTCGTCGAGGTCGCCAGGCGAGGTCCCCACCGGGTGGAAGAGTGCTGCGACGACCCGAGAGCTGAGCCGGCCCTCGTCGCGGGCGCGGGCGAAAAGTGCAAGGTCGTCAAGGGAGTTCTGTGGCTCGACGACGGTGGTGATCCCGAAGCGGGTCGCCATCTCCAGGTTCGCCAGAACCCGCTCGTACTGGCTCTGGAAGGAGAACGCGGGGACGATCTGTGAGAGCGCCGCCAAACCGGCTCGGGACAGTCCGCTCGTCGCGAAGTCGTTGACGTAGCCGGTCGGCTCACCGGTTCGAGGGCTGCGTTCGGGGTTCCCGAACGGTGCCGACCCGCTGGACGCGGTCACGCCGAGCCGGGACATGCCCTCGAAGTTCAGCCACGCGGAATGGACGCTGTAGTCCAGCAGCATCGCAGGACGCCCGCCGGTGGCGCCGTCCAGATCTGCCGCGCAGGGGCGACGCCCCCCGGTCGCGGTGTAGTCGAACCCCTCGCCGTAGACCCACTCAGCGTCCGGATTCACCTGCAACCACTGCGCTATGCGTTCCTTGATCTCCTCCAGCGATGCCGCGCCCGCCAGCTGCACAGCTTCGTCGCCCGAGCCCAGACGCAGGTGGTTGTGGCTGTCGATGAACCCAGGGACGACGACGCGCTGGGCACCGTCGATGACCCGCTCAGCAGACGCTGTCAGCGATGCGATCTCGTCATCGTCGCCGATCGCGGTGATGCGCCCGTCCCGTACGGCCAGCGCACTGGCCCAGGGTCGAGCCGGATCAGCCGTCCAGATCCTGGCATTCGTGAGCGAGAGGTCGGACGGACCATTCGTGGCCGGCGTCGAGGTCATCGGCCGACCTCGATGACGGGTGCGGCCTGACGCGCCACACTGCAGGGGTCGTACGTCGGCGAGCCACTGGTCGGTCCCATCTCCCTATCGTACGATAGGTAAGTGAGAAATGACCAGGGTCTGACGACCGGCGTGGTCGGAAGCACTGCCGCTCGGCCACCACGTGGATGGGATCGATGAGCCAGACCTCGAACGAGCCGGTGTCGACCTACGAGCGGATCCTGCGCGAGGCGGCGGCCCTGTTCGCCGTGCACGGCTACCACGGCACATCCACCCGTGACATCGCCGGCCGGGTCGGGATCCGCCAGCCGTCGCTGTTCCATCACTTCGGGAGCAAGCACGCCATCGCGGATCGCCTTTTCGAGATCGACCTGGAGCGCTCGGTCCGGGTGTCGACCCATCTCGCCGAAGCCTCCGGGCCCGCGAGCGTACGGCTGTTCCGCTACCTGCGCTTCGAGCTCGAAGTCACGGTGAGCAGCCCGTACGACCTGCGTGGCCTGTACCTGACCGACCTGCTCGCCGAGCCCGACTTCGCCCAGCGGCAGTCGCAGTACCAGGCGGTGCTCGACGCCCTGCGACAGGTTGTCGTCCAGGGCATCCAGACCGGCGAGTTCCTGGACGAGGAACCGGAGCTGTTCGTCGAGATCCTCAACGCGGTGATCACTCATGCCGTCGTGCCGGCGGCCGACCCCATCGCCGACGGTCCGCAGCGAGTCGCAGCGCTGCTGGTGCGATCCCTGCTGCAGGACCCCGGCCGGCTGCCGAAGGTCCTGGACGCGGCTCCGGTCGAGGACCTCGAGCTGTCCTGACGTGAAGCACGCGGTCGCGCCTCCTGGGCCGCACCGAACCCTCGGACCATTGACACGCCGGCTCAGGCCTGCCTAACATCGCGAGACTACCTATCAACCGATAGGTTCGCGATCCTGCCGTCGGCAGACGACGGATCGCCGTCCCACACCTACCCGCCCCGAGGTGGAGATCTGATGTCAGGTGAGCGCACCCCCGAACGGGACACACCCGCCGCGCCGACCCTTCGAGACCTGCCGCCTGACCTGCTGAGGGGTTTGACGAGCCCACGGCTCAGTCGGCGCGATGCGCTGCGACTGGGCGGGGTGTCCGGGCTCGCGCTGGCCCTCGCGGCGTGCGGGGTGTCCGGCGGTGCGACGCCGGCCCCGAGCGGCTCGGCCGCAGCGGACGCGGCGGCGGCGTTCTGGGCCAAGCAGACCCCGACCAAACTGCTGAACTTCGCCAACTGGCCGCTCTACATCGATGTCAGTGCGACGAACAAGAGCGACCACCCCTCCATCGACCTGTTCACCAAGCAGACCGGCATCAAGGTCACCTACCGCGAGGTGATCCAGGACAACGCGTCATGGTTCGGCCAGATCCAGCCCCAGCTCGCCGCGGGGCAGAGCATCGGCTACGACCTGATGGTCGAGACGAACGGCACCTACCTGGACAAGCTGCGGGCGCTGAACTACCTGCAGCCGCTCGACCAGTCGATGATGACGAACTTCTACAAGAACGCCAGCCCGTTGGTGAAGAGCCCGAGCTATGACCGTGGCAACGAGTTCACGATGGCCTGGCAGTCCGGCATGACCGGGATCGGGTACAACCCCAAGCTCACCGGTCGGCCGATCACGAGCTGGCAGGACCTGCAGGACCCGGCGTTCAAGGGCAAGATCGGCATGTTCGGCGACACCCAGGACCTGCCCAACTCGGCCATCTGCGCGGTCGGCGTCAACCCGGAGACCTCCACGCAGGCCGACTGGCACAACGCCGCCGCGTGGTTGACCAAACAGCGCGACGCGGGTCTGGTGCGCAAGTACTACACACAGGACTACATCTCCCCGTTGTCCAAGGGCGACCTGTGGATCTCGATGGCGTGGTCCGGGGACATCTTCCAGGCCAACGCCTCCGGCGCGTCACTGGAGTTCGTGATCCCGACGGAGGGTGCTCCGATCTGGACCGACAACATGTGCATCCCCAAGGGGGCAGCGAACCCCGTCGCAGCGATGACGTGGATGGACTTCGTGTACCAGCCGCAGATCGCCGCGATGCTGGCCGAGAGCGTCAACTACGTCACGCCGGTGCCCGCGGCCGCCACGTACATCGCCGCCGACGCGGCAAAGGCGACCGGGGCCGATCGGGCTTCGCTGGAGTCGCTGGTGAGCAGCCCGCTGATCTTCCCGAAGCCGGCGGACTACACCCGGCTGCACCGCTACCGGGTGCTGACCACCGCCGAGGAGAAGGTCTGGAACGACCTCTTCGAGCCGATCTATCAGGCCTGATCCGCCCGCTCGGCAAGGTCGCGGCTGCGGGGCATTACCCAGCCGTTACGCGATCTTGGTTGTCTCCAGCTGCCCAGCCATGAACTCGGGTACCAGCTGGAGGAGCGATGCCGGCCGACCGACGGGCCTCAGGCCGACCGCGCGGACACCTGCGCAAGCAGGCGCAGGGCGGACCGGCCGGCGGCGGCCGGCAGGACGCCGTTACGGGCGACGCCGTCGACGGTGACGCCATCGGATCGGGCAGCGAGCCTCTCGCGCAGCAGGACGACGTCGTCGCGCAGCGTGGCGGGCGCGGGTCGGTCACCGGCGCGGCGGATCGCGGCGGCCACATCGAGCAGTTCCAGCAGCTCGCCCTCGAGCTCGACCTCCGCGGCATCGAGGACGAGGCACGCCGTCTCCAGCGCCACCGCGAGCGGGAAGGTGAAGGACATGCCGAGGGCGGCCTGGACGGCGCCGGCGGCGCGGTCGGCGGCCGCGCGCTGATCGCCGGCGGCGAGCAGAGCCCGGGCCAGGACGGACCTGATCAGAGGCATTTCCCTTTCGACGCCTAGCTCGGTGCCCTCCTGGTCGGCGCCGCGTCCGACGTCGATGGCCGCGGCGGCGTCCCCTTCGGCCAGCGCCAGCCCGGCCTCGACCGACAGCAGCACCACGTGCGCGATCCGTCGTCCATTGGTGTGCAGGGGTCGTGCCTCGGCGATGAACGCGTGCGCCTCTTCCAGCGCGCCCACCTGCCAGCAGACCATCGCGGCCGTCGGCAGTGCGGCCGAGGACTGCTCGGCGGACCCGCCGTCACGGCACAGGTCGATGGCCGTCACGGCGTACGCGGCAGCCTCCGGATCCCCACGCTCGGACAGCAGGCTGCCCAGGCCCATGGCGGCGGCCACCTGCAGGTCGGTGCCGAAGGGGCGAGCGGCGTCGATGGCGCGGCGTACGTGCTCCACCGCCTCGGGCCCGTGGTCGAGGTCGTCGAGCAGGCCGGCGAGATAGATGAGGGCGCGGGCCCCGTACGAGTCCTCGATGCCGTCGAAGAGCCGCACCACGGTCTGCAGCTCACGGACCGCGTCGTCGGTGTTCCCGGACCAGTAGTCCAGATATCCGAGGGCGTACATCGCGTACGGCGACCAGTCGGTGTCCGGGTAGGCCCGGAGCAGCCACGACAGCCACAGCCGGCCTTCTGCCACGTTGCTGGCCGCCCAGTACCGGTGCAGGCGGAATGCGAGCTCGAGACAGCGTCCGCCGTCCGCGCGACCGGAGAGCCCCGCGCTGAAGAGCGAGCGGACTGCACCGAGCATGTCGGAGACCGTGCCCTGGTACGGCGCCGGCGGCTCTCGCGCATCGTCCGGGAGCACGGCCCGGACGGCATCGGCCAGCCGGGCGAAGGTTTCGGCCTCCTCGCCGCGCTGCACGAGCAGCTCGCACGCGAGCCGGTGAAGATCGTCGTCCTGGTGGTAGCGCCACCGCGGTCCGTCCCGATCGACCACGAGCAGGCCACTGGCCGTCAGCTCGCGCAGGATCCGTACCACCCGGATCGGCGGGGTGTGGAGGTCGGAGACGACCTGGCGGATCAGACCGAGGCCGACGCTGCCGTCCAGCACCCCGAGCCGCCGGAAGACCGCGGCCTCGTGCTCGTCGAGGAGCTCGTAGCTGCTCCTGGCGATCGCGCGCAGCGGGTCATCGCTCGTCGAGAGCAGCGGCTCGAGCTGGTCGAGCAGGTCGCCCACCGGGATCGTCGCAAGCTGAGCAGCCACCAGCTCGACGGCCAGGGGCAGCCCGGCGCATTGCCGCAGCAGCTCCACGAAGAACGACTCGAGCTCGCCGTCGGGCTCGATGTCGCCACCGCTGTCGCGCACCCGGTCGGTGAGCAGCCGCCGGATCGGGCTCACAGCCACCGCGGGCGAGTGCTCGGCGGCGGGGAGCTCGAGCGGATCGACGCGGAGCACGCGTTCCTGGTCCTGGCGCATCGGGACCCGGCTCGTGACGAGGATCGTCAACGTGGGGCAGCTGCCCAGCAGCGCCGACACCAGCGAGGCGGCGCCGTCCAACGCGGTCTCGCAGCCGTCCAGGACGAGCAGCGTGCGGCCCAGGCCGGCAAGGTGCGCCGCCGCGGCGTCGGAGGCGTCGTCGCTTCCGAGCCGGGCGCCGACCCCGACGGCGACGGTCGACGCCACGAGTGCGTCCTCGCCAACGGGGCCCACCGAGACCCAGAGTCGGCCACCAGGGAAGTCCTTTGCGGTACGGGCGACCTGGGCCGCGAGGCGCGACTTGCCGACTCCGCCGAGCCCGACCAGGGTGACGAGCCCGGGTTTCACGAGCGCCGAGCGCAACGCGGCCTCCTCGACCTGTCGTCCCACGAAAGAGGACTGCTGGGCCGGTATCCGTGCGACAAGGCTCGCCGACTGTCCCTTCAGGGCCGCCAGGTACGTCTCGACCGTCTTCACGGACGGGTCGACCCCGAGCTGCTCGGCGAGCACGGCACGGCATGCCTCGTACGCCTCGACCGCCCCAGCCCGGTCGCCGGCCTGGTCGAGCGCGTGGATGAGCATTCGGTGCGCGTGCTCGTCGAGGGGAGCCGTCACCACGACCCGTCGCGCGGTCGTCACAGCGAGCTGGTGCTCCCCGAGACTGCTTGCGGCGGTAGTGACTATCTCCAGTGCCTGCCGGGCGAGGGCGTCGACGGCGATGCGATGCGGCGTCAGCCAGTCCGCATCCTCACCGGCGAGCAGCTGGTCGCCGGAGATGCGGGAGATGGCCGTGGCCAGGTCGATGGCGGCTCGGTGCCGACCGCGTCGGTTCAGCTCGGACGCGTCCTGAACCGTGGCGTGCGCGCTGCGCACGTCGACTGCGACGTCGGTGGCAAGGCGATAGCCATGCTGCTCGGTGGCGATGACGCGTTGTTCGTCGCCGCCGATCGGCGCCAGGCTCTGGCGAAGTCCGCGGACGACTCCCCGCAGGGCTACCGGCCAGGTAGCGGGCGGGTCGTCCGCCCAGACGAGCTGCGCCAGCCGGTCCGCCGACACCGGCCCTTCCTCCAGCGCGAGCGCCACGAGGATCACGTGGGCGCGTCGCCCGCCCAGCTCGGTGCCGGTGACCTCCTCCCCCCGCTCGGTCAGCACAGCGGGGCTGCCGAGCACCTCGATCCTCACCGGCTCAATGTAGGGATTGCCGGGTGGCACTGGTGCAGGCTTTACCGGTCCTGGGGTGAGCGGTTGGATCCGCTGCCCAGCGGAATCCAGCGGCCGGCTGCCCTCAGACGATGCCGAGCTCCAGCACCCGTGTGCCGGACCCGAACCTCTCGGCGGTCAAGGAGCTCACGTCGATCACGGGCTCTCGCCCGAGCCAGAGGTCCCGCATGATCTCGCCGACAGCCGGGCCCTGGAGGAAGCCGTGCCCGGAAAAACCCGCTGCGTATAGGAAACGTGACACCGACAGCGACTCACCGATTACCGCGTTGTGATCCGGGGTGATCTCGTAAAGACCACCCCAGCGATGGGCCATGCCGACGTCGAGCAGAGCCGGTGCGCGTAGCTCCATGGCGTCCATGAGGGCCGGCAGCCATTCCTCGCTGTAGCTCTCGTCGAACCCGACCTCCTCCTCCTGGTAGGACATCCCGACCAGCAGACCAGGACCCTCCCGGTGGACGTAGAAGGTTGACGCCGCATCGATCGTCATCGGCATCGTCGCCGGGAACCCGGCCAGCATCTGCTCGTCGAGCGGCTCGGTGACGACGATCTGGCGGCGAACCGGATCGATCGGCAGGTCGACCCCGGCGTAGCCAGCGATGGCCCGGGACCAGGCGCCGGCGGCGCAGACCACTGCCCCGGTGGAAATGCTGCCGGCCGACGTCACGACCGCCGTGATCTGGCCACCGGTGGACTCGACGCCCAGTACCTCGACCCCGGTCATGACGATGGCGCCGAGGCGGCGGGCCGCAGAGGCGTAACCCTGGACCACCGCCTCCGGGGCGCAGTACCCGTCTCGAGGATGGAACGTCGCGCCCAGGACGTCGTCGGTACGCACCCCAGGACTGAGCCGTCCGGCCTCCGGTCCGGTGAGCAGCCGCGTGGAAACTCCCATCGAGTTCTGCAGCTCGACCGCCTCCGCCGCCGCGGCAAGGCCCGCCGGATCGGTGTGCAGGAACAGATACCCGACCTGGTGCAGGTCGATCTCGGCGCTGGGTCGGCTCGCGAACTGCTCGAACGCGATGAGGCTGCGTGCCCCTAGCGCGATGTTGACCGCGTCGGAGAACTGGGCTCGTACGCCGCCGGCGGACTTCGACGTGGAGCCCCCGGCGAGCGCGCCCTTCTCCAGCAGGACGACGTCGGGCACTCCTGCCTCGGCGAGGTGGAACGCTGTGCTCGCTCCCATAACTCCGCCGCCGATGATGACGACCTGCGCTTGCGCGGGGAGGGTTCTGCCGTCGTCCACCCGAGACTCCTTTGGCTGCGCCCCACCGGTCGAGGGGTTTCAGGACCTGTGCGTTGTGTCGTCATCCTCACTGAGGCAGCCACAATTGGAGCAGATCGTGCGAGCACGCGGTTCACCCGGGAGCCCTTCGGTCCGTGCCACCAGGGCATGCCCGTCACAGTCGCGCGGTCGATGAGCAAGGATGCTGCCCATGATCGAGAACACTGTGGAGCCGGTCCGGGGCCGCGCGCAGGAGCGTACGGCGACCGGAAAGGCCGCACGTCGTGCCGCGCCGAGGGGGTCTCTGGGCGCGTGGGATCCGCAGGCCCGCAAGACGAGCGCCCTGGAGATCGTCCTGGGCCAGAGCAAGGAACGCCTGCCGTCGTTGGCTCCGCTGCGACATGCGCGGATGGCGACGTCCCCCTGGCACTACTACCGCGGGGCCGCGGCGGTGATGGCGGCCGACCTGGCCACGGCGCCGAACACCGGGTTGGCCGTGCAGATGTGCGGGGACGCGCACGTGCTGAACTTCGGACTCTGGGCGACCCCGGAACGCAACCTGGCGTTCGACCTGCGCGACTTCGACGAGACTCTGCCCGGGCCGTTCGAGTGGGACGTGAAGCGGCTGGTCACCAGTCTCGTCGTCGCGGCCAGGCTGCACGGGCGGGAGTCGATCGGGGAGCGCGCCGTCGCGGCGGCGCTCGCGTCGTATCGGTCGCACATGAGCGGTTTCGTGACCGCGTCGGAGCTGGAGATCTGGTACGACCTGACCCACGTCAAGCGGCTGCTTGACGCGTTCACCGAACCGGACGTGCGGGAGGCGGTGTCCCGTCACATCGACAAGAAGTCGTTGCGGAGCAACAGTCGCGGAGCGCTGCACAAGCTCACAGAAAACACCGTGCACGGGCCTCGGATCACCGAGAGCGCCCCGTTCCGAGTGCATCTGAACGCGGCGGAACGCTCACATGCCCTCTCGGCCTTTGAGGGCTACCGCTCTTCGCTGGCCGAGCACCGTCGTCATCTGCTGGACCGCTTCGACCTCGTCGACGTCGTACGACAGGTCGTCGGCGTCGGCAGCGTCGGCATGCGGGTCTACCTGTTCCTGCTCGAGGGCAGACGTGGCGACGACCCGCTGTTCCTGCAGCTGAAGCAGGCCGGACCGTCGGTGTACGAGGAATGCCTGGGTGCCAGTGACCTGGGCAACCACGGCCGGCGGGTCGTCGTGGGCAAGCAACTGATCCAGAGTGCGACGGACATCTTCGTGGGCTGGACCTCGGCGAAGGACATCCATTACTACGGCAGGCAGTTCCGGGACATGAAAGTGATCCCGGACAGCGACCGACTGCCGTGGATCCTGGTGGACTTCGCCACGGCCTGCGGCGCCGTGCTAGCCCGCGCCCACGCCCGCACCGGGGACCCGGCCGCGATCGCGTCGTACATCGGCCGGGGCAAGTCCTTCGACAAGGCGCTGAGGCGGTTCGCCGTCTCGTACGCCAACCAGAACGACCGCGACCACGCCGAGCTGGTGGCTGCGATCGCTCGAGGAGAGATCCAGGTCGCCGCCACCGCCTGGTGAAAACCGCGATGCCGGCCTACGTCATCGGAGCAGCGCCAACTGGACGACGCGCACGACCACAAGGTCCATCGCCACGATCAGATACGCGCGCAGCACCGTGAGCCCGATACGCCGACCGGTGGAAAGCTCGGAGAGCACCAGCAGGTGAAGTGGGGGCATCCGCCAGGCGGCCCGCTGCGTCGTGGCATGGTCAACCAGCCAGTTGACCATGCAACCGAGGAACGCCGGCGCTGAGACCGCGGTGGTGCGCCCGGAAACCGGAGCGAATATTGCGGTGGCCGAAAGTGGTTCTCCTGACCGATAGGTAGGGGACCGACCAATAGGTAGGGGACCGCCTGGGGCTATCGCTGAGCGTGGTAGCGGAGCAGCACCGGTGAAGGGGTGGCGGGCGCCGACACCAACGCTGAATCTGGCAACACCATCTCGGGCGACACCATCACTGACGTCGGAGCCGGCAGCGATACCGGCGCCGGCGGCGATGCCGGTGATGCGACCGACGGCCCGTCCAACACTGCCGATTGTGGGTTGTTGTGCGATAGGCATCATCCGTTGAAGACCGACGGGTATGTGAGCATCACCGACG
>JANWJC010000134.1 GCA_025449595.1 Acidobacteriota bacterium
CCCGCGGACCCGGGCCGCGCGCATCGAGTCCGCGCTGCACCGCGTGGGCCTGGAGGCCGCGGCCCGCAAGAAGTACCTCCAGTACTCCCTCGGCATGAAGCAGCGCCTCGGGCTGGCCGGCGCCCTGCTGGCGCCGCGGGAGGTGCTCATCCTCGACGAGCCGACGAACGGCCTGGACCCGCAGGGCACCCGGGAGGTACGCACGCTGCTGCGCTCCCTGGCCGCGGACGGGACCACCGTGCTGGTGTCCAGCCACCTGCTCTCGGAGGTCGAACAGGTCGCCACGCACATCGGCATCATGAGCGCCGGCCGGCTGCTGGCGCAGGGGACGCTGGACGAGGTCCTCGGCGGCGCCGCCCCCTCGGTGCAGGTCGAGACCACCGAGCTCGCCGCCGCCGCGGAGGTCCTGACCAGGCTCGGGCTGCGCGAGATCGTCGTGGACCGTACCCACGACCGGCTCACCGCCGCGCTGGGTGAGCACGCCCCCGACGACGTCAACCGCGAACTGGTGCTGGCGGGCGTGCCGGTACGCGCCATCGCGACGGTACGTCCCGCGCTGGAGGACCTGTTCGTGCAGCTGACGGGGGAGGGTTTCGATGTCCTCCAATGAGCCGGCGGCGCTGGCCGACCACCCCTTCGCCACCGCCCCGGATGCGACAGCCCGGGGTCCGCGGGCACCGCGCCGCGGCGCGTTCGCACGACTGCTGGGCAGCGAGCTGCGGCTGGTCTTTCGCCGCCGCCGCAACCTCGCGCTGCTCATCGTGCTCGCCGGACCGCCGGTCCTGATCGGGATCGCGGTCAAGACCTCGGCGCCGCACGGGGGGAACGGGTTCTTCGGGCAGATCACCGGCAACGGGCTGTTCCTCGTCTACACCGCGTTGACCGTGAGCCTGCCGCTGTTCCTCCCGCTCGCCGTCGGGGTCGTGGCCGGGGACAGCATCGCCGGCGAGGCCGGCTCCGGGACCCTGCGCTACCTCCTGACCATCCCCGTCGGGCGCGCCCGGCTGCTCGCGGCGAAAGCCTTGAGCGTGCTGGTGTTCGTGACCGCCGCGGTGCTTGTCGTGGCGGTCTCCGGGCTGGTCACCGGTTGGGTTCTTTTCGGGCTCCGGGACCTGACGCTGCTGTCCGGGGACACGGTCTCGCTGGCGGACGGGTTGCTGCGCACCGCGGCCCTGACTCTGTACATCGTCGTCGCGCTCACCGGCCTGATCGCCATCGGCATGTTCATCTCGACCCTGACCGAGGTGCCCATCGCGGCGATGGCGGCCACGGTCGCCGCCACGATCATCGTGGAGGTGCTGGACGCCGTGCCCCAGATCGGGTCGGCGCGATCGTGGCTGTTCACGCACAACTGGCTAGGGTTCGGGGAGCTGCTGCGCTCGGACGTCGAGGTACGGACCCTGGTCGGCTGGTCGATGCTGCAGGTGGCCTACGTCGTGGTCTTCGGGGCGCTGGCCTGGGCCCGCTTCACCACCAAGGACATCACCAGCTGACGGTGCCATCGGGGTCGTATGCCCTCCCGGGAACACGGGAGCCGGCTCCCTCGTTGCTTCGATTACAGTGTTACAAGCCCTCGATGCCTAGGCGTCGGACGCACCCCGCAGGAGACCGATGACCCTCACCGCGCCAGCACCGACGGTGCGTGACCCGAGCGCCGCCGCGCCGCGAGCGACCCAGCCCAGCGTCGGCGCCCGGGCCGGGCTGCCCACCGGGCCGCGGCGCGCCGGACAGGTCCGACCGGGTGGCTTCGGTGCACCTGTGGGCAGGGGCGGGTACGGTGGCCGTATGCAGGCCGTCCAGCCGGGGCGACCCGGCACAGTCGACCCGACCAGCGCCGGAGGGAGAGGCCCCGTGCCCGTTCTCCGTCGCGTGATCGGCGACGAGCTCCGTCGTCGTCGCAACGACCAGGGCCGCACCCTGCGTGAGGTGTCCGCGGCGGCCCGGGTGTCCCTCGGCTACCTCTCGGAGGTGGAGCGAGGTCAGAAGGAGGCCAGCAGCGAGCTGTTGGCCTCGATCTGCACCGCGCTGGAGGTGCCGCTGTCCGTGGTCCTTCGCTCGGTCAGCGACGAGGTCGCCATGCACGAGGCGACGCAGGTCCACCGCTCCGGCGTCGCGGTGCTCACCGAGCTTTCGGTGGAGCGCCCAGGCGGCGCTGTCGCCTCGGCCGCCTGAGCGACCAACCTCCCCGCGCTGCTGCGCGGTTGCGCTGCGCCCCTTACGAAGTGGGCGAGCGAAGCCGTAGCCCCTGCGGCGTGGCCCGGAAGCCGGCCGACTCCAGCGCGCGGCCGAGCAGGGAGTCCTGACCCAGCACGGACTGGCCGTCGGCGGTGTGGACGGTGAGCCGGCCCAGCCATCCGGACGTGACAGCTCGCGCGAGCGCTTCGGCGGCAGCCGCGACGGCCGGTTGCTGCTCCCGATCGTCGGAAGACCACGACAACAGGGTGCGCCCGCCGCGCTCGACGTAGAGCACCAGGTCGCCGTCGACCAGAACCACCAGGGCACCGGCCTTCCGCCCCGGACGATGCCCGGTCCGTGCGTCGTCGGGTCGCGGTGGCCAGGCCAGCGCGGCACCGTACGGGTTCGCCGGATCCGTCGCGGCAAGCACCAGTGCCTGCGGGGTCCGGTCGTCGGGGCGGTGCGCCGGGGCGTACGTCCGGATCCGGTCGATCGCGCTGGGCACCGCGAACTGGGCTGCGCCCAGACCCTCCACGACGTAGCCGCGGCGGCACCGTCCGACGTCCTCGTACGCCGACAGCACCCGGTAGACACCGGCGAAGCCGCCGGGCACCGCCTCGGCGACGACCGCGCCACGGGTGACGAGCCCGTAGCGGTCCAGCAGCGCCTCGGCGACCGCGGCGGCTCGCACCGTCGGGTCCGCGACGGGCTCCGGCAGCAGCGACCACCGGCCCGCGGTGTCGGCCGGCGCCGAGCGGGCGTGCGGCAGGGCAGGGGACATTCGAGGCCGGCCGTACCTGGCGCGCGGTGCGACCCGGGGCGCGGTGGTACGGCGTCGGGCTGATCCCACCAGAGATCGCAATGGTGCCAACGTGTCTCCGGTGATGCGCCCGGCCCAGACGAGGTCCCAGAGCGCGGCTGCGATCCGATTGTCGCCGCTGTCGCCGGCCCAGGACCCGGCAGCTTCTGCGGCCCTGCCGGCCAGGGCCCGGAAGAACCAGCCGCCACCGCCGGCCAGGACCGCCAGCAGCGCGCGGTGCACCTCGTCGAGCTCGAGCTCGCCCCGCGGCGGTGCCAGCAGCTCAGCAGCTGCCAGCGGCAGCAGGCTCACCCAGCCGTCACGGCCGGGCAGGGAGCCGGACCCGACCCACACGACCTCGCCGGCAGCGGTCAGCTCGTCGAGCATGGCGGGCATGTAGTCGTGGACCCGGGCCGGCAGCACCAGGGACTCCAGGGCCGAGGCCGGCACCCGCGACCCGGCGAGCTGCTCGACCACGCGCAGCACCCCCTCCGGTCCGCGCAGCCGGTCCGTCACGTGCTGCCACGCCGGCAGGAATACCCCGAGGGTCTGCGGGGGGACCGGCTCGACCTCCCGACGCAGCGCCGCCACCGAGCGGCGACGCAGCCGACGCAGCACCTCGGCGTCGCACCACTCCGTGCCGCTGCCACCGGGCCGGAACTCCCCCGAGACGAGCCGGCCCGCAGCACCGAGGCGCGACATGACCGTCGCGGCGACCGCGGTGCCGAGGCCGAGGGCGTCAGCGACCGCACCGACGTGGAACGGGCCGTGGGTGCGCGCGTATCTCGAGACGAGGTCTCCGAGCGGGTCCTCCACGGCCTCGAGGAACGCGTCGGGAATGCCGACCGGCAGGGCGACCCCGAGGCCGTCGCGCAGCCGCGCGGCGTCCTCCACCGCCGCGAACCGCTCCCCGCCGGCCACCCGTACCTCGATCGCCCGCCGCGCAAGGACCAGCGCCTGCAGCCACTCCGGCGCGGCTCCTCGTGCCAGTGCCTCGTCGTACGAGAGCGGCCCCAGCTGGCGCAACAGGTCCGCGGCACCCTCCATGTCGCGGGCGTGCCGTTCGGGCACCAGTCGCTGCAGCTCGGCCTCGACCAGCGCCACGGCGTCGGCGTCGAGCAGCTCGCGCAGCTCGGCCTGCCCGAGGAGCTCGGCCAGCAGGCCGGTGTCCAGGCTCAGCGCGGCGGCCCGGCGCTCGGCGAGGGGGGAGTCGCCTTCGTACAGGAACTGCGCGATGTAGCCGAACAGCAGCGACGTCGCGAACGGAGACGGCGCCGTGGTCTCGACCTCGACGATCTGGACCTCTCGCGCTTGTACGGCCCGCATCAGGGCGACGAGCCCGGGCACGTCGTAGACGTCCTGCAGCACCTCGCGCACGGTCTCCAGCACGATCGGGAAGGACCCGAACTGGGACGCGACGCCCAGCAGCTGAGCAGAGCGTTGTCGTTGCTGCCACAGCGGAGACCGCCGGCCGGGGTCGCGTCGTGGCAGCAACAGCGCACGGGCGGCGCACTCCCGGAACCGGGACGCGAACAAGGCGGACCCGCCCACCTCGGCACTCACCAGCGCCTCGACCTCGTCGGGGTCGAGAAGTGCTGCCTCGAGCACGCCGGCCAGCGCGCCGCCGCCGGGGTCCGGATCGTAGGTGGCCTCGCCGCCGAGCCAGTCCGCGCCGGTGTCGGGCAGGCGAAGCACCAACCCGTCATCGGCGTGCATCACCTGGGCGTCGACGTCGTGCCGCTCCCGCAGCCGAGCCGCCACGGCAAGCGCCCAGGGCGCGTGCACCTGGGCTCCGAAGGGGGAGTGCACCACGACCCGCCAGTCCCCGAGCTCGTCCCGGAACCGCTCCACCACGATCGTGCGGTCATCGGGTACGTGGCCGGTGGCCTGGCGCTGTTCGCCGAGGTAGGCCAACAGGTTGCGGCGCGCCCGCTCGTCCAGGCCCGACTCGCGCAGCCGGGCGTCGGCCGCTGCTGCCGGCAGCGCCGCGACCTCCCGGACGAACGCGCCGACGCCCTTACCGAGCTCGTACGGCCGCCCCAGTGAGTCGCCGTGCCAGAACGGCAGCCGGCCCGGGACTCCTGGCGCCGGCGTCACCAGCACGCGGTCGTGCGTGATCTGCTCGATCCGCCAGCTCGAGGCGCCGAGGGCGAACACGTCGCCGACCCGGGACTCGTAGACCATCTCCTCGTCCAGCTCGCCGACCCGCGACGGCTTGGCACCGGTCCCGCCGGATCCGGCGAGGAACACGCCGAACAGACCGCGGTCCGGGATCGTCCCGCCGCTGGTGACAGCGAGCCGCTGGGCGCCGGGCCGCCCGCTGAGCGTGCCGGTCACCCGATCCCACACCAGCCGCGGCCGCAGCTCGGCGAAGTCGTCGCTGGGGTAGCGCCCGCTGAGCATGTCGAGCACGCCGTCGTACGCCGACTGCGGCAGCGCTGCGAACGGCGCGGCCCGGCGTACCAGGGCCAGCAGGTCGTCGACCTGCCAGTCCTCCGTCGCGCACATGGCGACGACCTGCTGGGCCAGGACGTCCAGGGGGTTGCGCGGGACCCTCGTGGACTCGATGGCTCCGGCGGTCATCCGCTCGGCCACCACGGCCGTCTGCACCAGGTCACCGCGGTACTTCGGGAACACGACGCCGGTGCTGACCGCCCCGACCTGGTGGCCGGAGCGCCCCACCCGCTGCAGGCCGCTGGCCACCGACGGCGGCGACTCGACCTGGATCACCAGGTCGACCGCGCCCATGTCGATGCCGAGCTCCAGGCTGCTCGTCGCCACCACGGCCGGCAGCCGGCCGGCCTTGAGGTCCTCCTCGATCAGGGCGCGCTGCTCCTTGCTGACCGAGCCGTGGTGCGCCCGCGCCAGCACCAGCGGCGCCCCGGTGGTGGACCCCGCCTGCCCCATCAGCTGGGCCGGCACGCCGCCCGGGCTGTCCTGTTGCGCTGCAACAACTTCGCCTTGATCAGCGGCGAGCTGGCCCTGCCGCTCGGCCCAGATCTCGTTCAGGCGAGCGGTGAGGCGCTCTGCCAGGCGGCGGGAGTTCGCGAACACGATGGTGGAGCGGTGGGCGGCGACGAGGTCCACGACCCGTTCCTCCACGTGCGGCCAGATCGAGCTGCGCTCCTTCGCCGTCCCGGGTTCACCCGACTCCTCGGTGCCGCGACCCAGCTCGGCCATGTCCTCGACGGGGACCACGACGGAGAGGTCGAACGTCTTGCTGGCCGGCGGCTGTACGACGGTCACGTCGCGGCCCCCGGCCAGGAACGTCGCGACCGCCTCGACGGGACGTACCGTCGCGGACAGTCCGATCCGCTGCGCGGGACGCTCCAACAGGGCGTCGAGCCGTTCCAGGCTCACCGCGAGGTGGGCGCCGCGCTTCGTGCCGGCGACGGCGTGGACCTCGTCGAGGATGACGGTACGTATGCCGCGCAACGACTCGCGGGCCCGCGAGGTGAGGATCAGGAAGAGCGACTCCGGCGTCGTGATGAGCACGTCCGGAGGTCGCGTCAGGAACCGGCGGCGCTCGTCCGCCGGGGTGTCGCCGGAGCGGATGCCCACGGTGATGTCGGGCTCCGGGACCCCGAGGCGTACGCACTCGCGGCGAACTCCGGTCAACGGGCTGCGCAGGTTGCGCTCCACGTCGACGGCAAGGGCCTTCAACGGTGACACGTACAGCACCCGGCAGCGCTGCCGAGGGTCCTGCGGCGTCGGCTCCGCACCGAGCTGGTCCAGGGCCCAGAGGAACGCGGCAAGGGTCTTGCCCGACCCGGTCGGCGCAACGACCAGCGCATGCCGGCCGGTGCTCGCCGCGTCCCACGCACCGAGCTGAGAGGGGGTCGGTTCCCGGAAGGCCGAGCCGAACCAGGCCCGCGTCGCAGGCGAGAACCGCTCCATCACCGCGGGGTTGCTGCCGCCCTCGCTGCGACCGGACCTCACCACGTCGCCCATCCTCGCGCGCCGGTACGACACCTCCTCGACCCGGTAACACCCCGAACCGACGTCACTGTCCCCGTGGTCGCCCACGAGGCCCGAAGACCCCGTTAGCCGACCCGCGGCCAGTGACGTCAGGGGAGGACCGATCGGCACAGGGCCGAAGGGCCGGGTTCTCGCATCTCCCAAGGGCCGCTCGCCGGGCCCGGGGGGTGGCACCAGAATGTCAGGGGACGCCAGAGAGCAGTCGACAAGGAGCCGGGATGGACGCGCTGGACCTGGCACGTCGGCAGTTCGGGAGCGTCACGATCCAGCAGGTGCATCCCGCGCTGTGACGACCGTGTCCGTGGGTGAGGCTGCGGCTGCCGCGTCCGACCGGCGGGGAGGCCCGGTCGACCGACGGCTGCTGCGAGTCTCGCGCGGGGCGCGGACCCTGCTCGTCGGCGCGGTCGTGGTCGCTGCGCTCACCGCGGTTCTGGTGGTGGTGCAGGCCTTTGCGCTGGCCGACGCCATCACCGGTGCGTTCCAGCACGGCGCGGACCTGGCCGTCCTGCGCCCCACGCTGACCCTGCTCGCCGCCGTCGTGGTGGGACGGGCGGTCCTGGCCTGGGTGGCGGACGTGCTGGCCCAGCGGGCCGCGTCGCGTACCTCGGGCGAGCTTCGGGCAGCGCTCATGGAGCACGTCGTACGGCTCGGGCCGGCCTGGCTCTCCGGCGAGCGCCGAGCCCAGGTCGCGACCCTCGCGACCCGGGGTGTCGACTCGATCGAGCCATACGTCGCGCGCTACCTGCCGCAGCTCGTGGTCGCGGTCGTCGTCCCGCTCGTCGTGTCCGTCGCGATCCTGACCCAGGACCTGCTCGCGGCCGTCATCGTCGCGCTGACGGTGCCGCTGATCCCGTTGTTCATGGTGCTCATCGGGCTCTACACGCGCAACGCGACCGATCGCCAGTGGCGGGCATTGTCGCTGCTGTCCGGGCACTTCCTGGACGTGGTCGCGGGGCTGCCGACGCTCAAGGCGTTCGGGCGGGCCAAGGTGCAGGCGCAGCGGATGGCCGAGGTCGACGCCCGCTACCGGCGGGCCACGATGGGCGTGCTTCGGGTGTCGTTCCTGTCCTCCCTCGTCCTGGAGCTGCTCGCGTCGTTGTCGGTCGCGGTCGTGGCGGTCTCGATCGGGCTGCGCCTGCTCGACGGTGACCTCGACCTGCGCACCGGACTGGTGGTGCTGATCCTGGCCCCGGAGGTCTATCTGCCGATCCGGATGGTCGGGGCTCAGTTCCACGCCGCCGCCGACGGGGTGTCCGCGGCGGCCGACGTGTTCACGGTCCTCGAGACCGTGGCGCCCGGGTCTGGCGCTCGTGTCGACCGACCGACCGGACCCATTGCACTGCAACAAGTATCTGTCACCTACCCGGGGCGCGTGGTGGTGGCCCTCCCGGCCACGTCGCTCAACCTGACGGCCGGTCGCATCACGGCTCTGGTCGGGCCATCAGGGTGCGGCAAGTCGACGTTGCTGGCGGTGCTGCTCGGGTTCCTCGGTCCCACGTCGGGGCAGGTGCTGGTGGGCGGTGTACCACTGTCCGAGCTGGACCCCGATCCCTGGCGGCGTCACGTTGCCTGGGTCGGGCAGGACCCGGTGCTTCTCGGTCCGACGGTGGCCGACGACGTTCGGCTGGGCCAGCCCGATGCCTCGGACGAGCAGGTGGCGCAGGCACTTCTTGCCGCCGGCCTGGACCCTGTTGACCTGCCGTCGGGACTGGGGACCCCGGTCGGCGACCTGGCCTCGGACGTGTCCGCCGGCCAGCGCCGCCGGGTCGCGCTTGCCCGGGCGGTGCTGCGCCGCGCCGGTGTCGTGCTGCTGGACGAGCCGACGGCCGCGCTGGACGACGTGTCGGAGGCAGCGGTGCTGCGAGCCGTACGAACCCTGGCCGACGACGGTGCCGCAGTGCTGGTCGTGGCGCACCGCCCTGCCCTGCTGAACCTCGCCGACGACGTGGTCGAGCTGGCAGCGGTGGAGGTGCTGTCGTCGTGACAACCGTTGCAGCAACTGCCGTTTCCCCGGTACGGCGCCTGCTGCCGTGGCTGCGTCCCCAGCGCGCCCGGCTGCTGCTGGCGGCGCTGCTGGGAGCGCTCGCGATCGGCTCCGGTGTGGGGCTGCTGGCAACCAGCGCCTGGTTGATCTCGCGGGCGTCCCAGCAGCCACCGGTGCTCGAGCTGCAGGTCGCGATCGTGGCGGTGCGCGCCTTCGGTATCGGGCGCGGCGTCTTCCGCTACGCCGAGCGGCTGGTCTCGCACGACGCGGCGCTGCGCTCGCTGTCAGCACTCCGGCTGGCGGTGTACGACCGGCTCGCGATCGTCGCGCCAGCCGGCGTGCCGGCGTACCGCCGCGGCGACCTGCTGGAGCGCATGGTCCGCGACGTCGACACCACCCAGGACCTGCCGCTTCGGGTGCTGCTGCCGTACGCCTCCGGTGCGGTGGTCGCGGCCGCTTCGGTGGTGCTGGCGTGGTGGCTGCTGCCGGCCGCGGGAGTCGTGCTGCTTGTGTCGCTGCTGGTGGCCGCGATCCTGGTGCCCTGGCTGACCGCTCGGGCCGCCGCCGGGGGAGAGGCCGCGACGGCGCAGGCACGCGGGCGCCAGCAGGCCGACACGTTGACGCTGCTGGACGGGGTGGCCGACCTGGTCGCCGCCGGCGCCGGCCGCCAGTGGCTGGACCGGCTGGCACGCGACGAGCAGGACCGGATGTCGTTGGCCCGGCGCAGCGCATGGGCCTCGGGGCTCGCGGCGGCGCTGGGCGTGCTGCTGTCCGGCGGCGCCGCCGTGGCGATGCTGATCGTCGCCGTCCCTGCGGTACGCGCCGGCACCCTGCCCGGTGTCGAGCTTGCCGTGCTGGTGCTGCTGCCGCTGGCGACGTACGAGTCCGTCTTCGCGATGCCCGCGGCCGCCCTGGCCCTCGGCCGGGTCCGCGGCGCGGCCGCCCGCGTCGTTGCCGTCCTCGACACCCCGGATCCTCTCGGGGATGACCGGCCCGGAACGACCGCGGTCCCTGCCGGCGACACCCCGGACCCCGGCGGCGCGGCCCGTACCACCGCTGGTGACGTGGCCGGCTCCCCGCCGGCGCTGCGGATCCGCGATCTGTCCGCCGCCTGGCCCACCGGTCCGCAGGTGCTGGACGGGCTGAGCCTTGATGCACCCCCCGGGTCGCGGGTCGCCGTGGTCGGGCCGTCGGGTGCGGGCAAGTCCACGTTGCTGGCCGTGCTCGCGAAATTCCTGCCGTACCAAGGCTCGATCACGCTCGACGGCGTGGAGCTGCGCGAGCTGTCCGGCGACGACGTACGCCGCCGGATCGGCTGGTGTCCGCAGTCCCCGCACGTGTTCGACACGTCGGTCGCGGAGAACGTGCGGCTGGCCCGTCCCGGGTGCAGCGACGACGAGGTACGGGCCGTACTGGACGCCGTCGGCCTCGGCCCGTGGCTGGACGAGCTCCCCGGCGGCATCGACACTGCCGTCGGTGACCACGGCGCGCAGCTGTCCGGTGGGCAGCGCCAGCGCCTCGGGATCGCCCGGGTGCTGCTCGCCGGCCACCCGCTCGTACTGCTCGACGAGCCGACCGAGCACCTCGACGAGAACACCGCAGAGCTTGTCGCCGCCGAGCTGCTGCGGGCCTTGGCCGGTCGCACCGTGCTGTGGGTGGCCCACCGCCCCCACGGCCTGCAGGCCATGGACACCAAGGTCACGCTCGCCTGACACCTCCGGGGCCTGGAGCGGGCGGAAACGGGGACGATGACAGGATCGCGGTCGTGCGGTTGACCGAGCTGTGGGAGCGGATGGACGTCGCCCTGGGCGCGGGCTACTCCCGGTCCTGGGCGCACGACTTCGTGCTGTCCGAGCTGGGCAGTCGTACCGTCGAGCAGGCGCTGGCCGACGGCGTCGACGTGGTCGTCGTGTGGCGTGCCGTGCACCAGGCACTGGAACTGACCCCCCGCGACCGCTGATCCCGGCCCAACAGCCTCGGCCCCGTTGATCATGGGCTGGAGTGCGCTTTTGTGGCTGGAACCGCACTCTTCCCCATGATCAGCGCAGCCAAGCGCACCGTTCCCCATGATCAGCGCCAGGTGCCCGTACGAGCCACCGGGATCGGTGCCGGCGACCGCGCCAGGCCCACCTCTTGAGGGGCGCAGCTGCTGTCGGCGTGTCGTCCTGGCTTCGAACACCCGTTCGACGTAGCGTGGCATCCACAACGACGTACGACCCCGCTCATGCGTCCACAGGCCCACCGGGCCGGGCGACGATTGTCGGACCTGATCCCTAGGTTCGCAGGCGTCGACCGACCCCGGCGGCATTCGACCCCCGCTGAGAACTGGAAGAGGTTTCCCATGGCCGCCCCCAACTCATCCCGCACCCCTGGTGGGTCCGGCGCCGACCGCGAGAAGGCACTGGACACCGCGCTGGCCCAGATCGAGCGGCAGTTCGGCAAGGGCTCGGTCATGCGCCTGGGCCAGGAGGGCCGCGCCCCCATCGAGGTGATCCCGACCGGCTCGATCGCCCTGGACATCGCGCTCGGCATCGGCGGCCTGCCGCGCGGTCGGGTCGTGGAGATCTACGGCCCGGAGTCCTCCGGCAAGACCACGCTGGCCCTGCACGCCATCGCCAGCGCACAGGCCGCCGGCGGCATCGCGGCGATCATCGACGCGGAGCACGCGCTCGACCCCGAATACGCGAAGAAGCTCGGCGTCGACATCGACGCCCTGCTGGTCAGCCAGCCCGACAACGGCGAGCAGGCCCTGGAGATCGCGGACATGCTCATCCGCTCCGGCGCGGTCGCGCTCATCGTGATCGACTCGGTGGCGGCCCTGGTGCCGCGCGCGGAGATCGAGGGCGAGATGGGCGACAGCCACGTCGGCCTGCAGGCCCGACTGATGTCGCAGGCGCTGCGCAAGATCACCGGCGCGCTGTCCAACTCCGGCACCACCGCGATCTTCATCAACCAGCTGCGCGAGAAGATCGGCGTGATGTTCGGCAGCCCGGAGACCACGACCGGCGGCAAGGCCCTGAAGTTCTACGCCTCGGTGCGTCTTGACGTACGCCGGATCGAGACACTGAAGGACGGCACCGAGCCGGTCGGCAACCGCACCCGCGTCAAGGTCGTGAAGAACAAGGTCGCCCCGCCGTTCAAGCAGGCGGAGTTCGACATGATGTACGGCCAGGGGATCAGCCGCGAGGGCGGACTGATCGACATCGGGGTGGACCAGGGCTTCGTACGCAAGTCCGGGGCCTGGTACACCTACGACGGCGACCAGCTCGGCCAGGGCAAGGAGAACGCGCGGGTCTTCCTGCGCGACAACCCGGACCTGGCCAACGAGCTGGAGAAGCGGATCCTGGAGAAGCTCGGGATCGGCGCGCACGCGGACACCCCGGCCGAGGGGGAGCTGACCGAGATCGACCTGGCCGAACCGGCGCCGATCGACGTCTGAGGATGACGACCCGCGCGACCGGCCAGACCCACCGCCCGGGCCTTTCCGAGGGCCCGGCGGTGGGGTCGGCCTCGACCGACGACCCATCCGAGGCCGCCGGACCGGCGCGTCGAGCGCGACGGACGGCGGGCGACTCGACTGCCGGACCCCCGTCACGGTCGGCGTCGGCCGACGACCCGCACGAGGCTGCTCGTGCCATCGCGCTGCGATCGCTGGCGATGACCGACCGCACCCGCGCCCAGCTGACCGCGCTGCTGGCCCGCAAGGGCGTCGAGGAACACGTCGCGACCGCGGTCCTGGACCGGCTGGCGGACGTACGCCTGATCGACGATGCCGCCTTCGCGCAGAAGTGGGTCGCGTCCCGGCACGAGGGCCGAGGCCTGTCCCGGCGAGCGATCGGTCAGGAGCTGCGCCACCGCGGCATCACCGAGGACCTGGCGGCGCAGGCCCTCGGCTCGATCGACGCTGCCACCGAGGAGGAGCGGGCCCGCAGCCTTGTCGCGAGCAAGCTTGCCGCGACCCGGGGCCTGGACATCGCGGTCCGGGTACGCCGCCTGGTCGGCATGCTCGCCCGCAAGGGCTACCCGCCGGGACTGGCAGCCCGGGTCACCCGCGAGGCGCTGGCGCTCGAGGCTGACGTCGATGCACCAGAACGGCGCTACCTCGACAGCATGGACGGCCCGCTCAGCGATCTGGCGCGACTGGGCGAGTGAGTTGGCCCCGACCCAGGCGATCCCCTCGTTCCAGCGTCGCCGCGCCGCCGCAGAACTCCACCCGTGCCAGGTCGGGCAGGCGTTCCAGCCGCGCGGAGGCCGACCTGGCCAGGCGGGTCAGCGTGGCGGTCAGCGCCAACACGTCCGCCTCGGTCCAGTCTGCGAGCACGCACCGGGCCACGAATCGGCGCATCCGGGCCGAGTCGCGGGCGACTGCCTCGCCGGCAGCGCTCAGCGTGAGGGTCCTACGCCGCCGGTCGGTCGGGTCCGTGCCGCGTCGCAGCAACCCGTCGGCCTCGAGCTGGCCGACGAGCCGGCTGATCGTCGAGTGCTGCAGTCGCAGGGCGGTGGCAAGGACCTGGACCGTGATGGGATCGCCGCTCGCCCCGAGCTCGTACAAGGCGTCGCAGGCGAAGACCTTCGCCACCTCGAGCGGACGGTTCAGGGAAGGGATGGGCACCTGCGCCAGCGGTGGCCGGACCAGGGAGGCGCGCAGCTGGCGCACGGCTCGGTTCAGGGCGTCGACGACGGTGTCGTCGAACTCACCCGGCGTGGGGGAGTGCGGGGACGCCGTGGTCATCTTCACCTCCCGGGGCACCGATAGTTCACCTGCCCGAAGCCAACGGGTACGGACGCGTCGCGCTGCCGGGTCCGGATCTTATTGCGTGTGTGACGCATGTAATCTAGGGTCGTTTCCTGCGTGCGTCAGCCACACAGGGGGATGCGTACGAAGCGACCGGCCCTGACTAACCCGATGGCGACGAACACCAACGATCAGCCAGGATGTGACGCGCTCCTGGATGCTCAGCAAGCCCAGCCCGCGGGGTTTCGCTTCTTGCCCGCGGCGCCGGTGATCCGTTCTGCACTGCGGGGCCGTTCCCGGATCGCACGCACAGGCACACAATCGACGACGTGACAGCAAAGGACTAGACATGGGCCGAATCTCGCAGTGGGCCGTCCGTCATCCCTGGTTCGGGCTTGCCTCATGGCTGGTGCTCGTCGCCCTGATCGGAGTGTTGTTCGTCAACTTCAAGGGCGACTACAACGACAACTTCAACCTCCCGGACTCGGAGTCCACGACAGCGCAGAACCTGCTCAAGAACCTGTCGTCGGGCGCGGGCACCGGGGCCGGGCTGGACGGGCAGGTCGTGTGGAAGGTCGACTCCGGCAAGGCCACCGACCCTGCCGCGAAGGCGACCATGACCGAGGTCCTCACGCAGGTCTCACAGATCCCCGGCGTCAGCTGTGTCTACGTACCGTTCGGAGCCAATCTCGGGACGGGCTGCCCACCACCGGCCGCCACCCAGGGTCAGGGTCAGGGCGGTCAGGGTCAGAGCCAGGGCCCGACCAAGCCCGGCGCAGCGCAGGCTCAGGCTCACTTCGGCCAGGCCGGCGTGAGCCCGGACGGCACCGTCGCCTACGCGACCGTCGCGTTCTCGGGCAAGGAGTTCAGTGACGTCAAGTCGGACAACCTGACGAAGGCGCTCGACCTGGTCAAGGCGCAGAACGGCCAGGAAGGGTTCACCGTCGGGGCGAACGGAATTTTCTCCAACGTCCAGGGCGAACCGCCCTCGTCCGAGAGCATCGGCGTCGGTGTGGCGCTGATCATCTTGCTGCTCGCCTTCGGGTCACTGCTCGGGGCGTTCCTGCCCATCGTGTCGGCGGCAGTCTCGGTCTCGATCAGCACCGGCCTCGTGCTCCCGATCGTCGCGCACTTCTTCTCCGTTGCCACGTTCGCACCGTTCCTGGCCTCGATGATCGGGCTAGGGGTCGGGATCGACTATTCGCTGTTCGTGATCAACCGCTATCGAGAGGCGATGCGGCACGGTCGAGATCCGCGCTCCGCGGCGCTGGAGTCGGTGCGCACCTCAGGACGGGCCGTCCAGTTCGCGGCGCTGACGGTGATCATCGCGCTGCTCGGCCTGTTCGTGATGCGGATCTCGTTCTTCAACGGCATCGCGGTCGCCGCCGCCATCACCGTCTTCATGGTGATGATCGGGGCTCTGCTGCTGCTTCCCTCAGTGCTGGCACTGTTGGGCAGCTGGGCCTTCGTGGGCCGGATGGCCTGGATCACCGATGAGGAGGCCATCCCGAAGCAGCGTCTCTCCGGTATCGCGCACGCGGTGGGCCGGCTCCTTCGCTGGGTGGGCTGGGTCCTCGTCCTCCCGGTGACCATCGTCGGCTGGCTCTGGCGACGCCTGGTCCGCAAGGGCAACGCGCCCGGCCTGCATGACCCGAGCGCGTTCGCCCGCTACGGCAACTGGCTGCAGGGCCGACCGTGGCTGACCGGCCTGCTCGCCCTCGGGTTCATGCTGATCTTCGCGATCCCGGTGTTCTCGCTGCGCCAGGGCTTCGCTGACGACTCCGGTGCACCGAAGGGCAGCCCGGCCCGGATCGCGTACGACCTCACCGCCGAGGGCTTCGGCCCGGGCGTCAACGGTCCGATGTACGTCGCCCTGAAGCTGCCGACCCCCGGCGACCAGGCCGCAGTGACGACGTTGGCCGATGCACTGAACAACGACCCCGGCGTCGCGCTCGCCGCCGCTGCGCCGGTCGCGAAGGACACCGAGGTGGCCGTCATCCAGGTGTTCCCGACGACCGCGCCGCAGGACGCGGCGACCACGGATCTGCTCTACCACCTGCGCGGGACGGTGATCCCGCAGGCGACGGCCCAGTCGGGGGCGGTCGCGTACGTTGGTGGGTTCCAGGCCGTGACCGTCGACTTCACCAAGGTGCTCACCGACGCGCTCCCGTGGTTCCTGCTCATCGTGGTGGGTCTCGGGTTCGTTGCCCTGATGTTCTTGTTCCGGTCCATCCTGGTGCCGCTCATGGGAGTGCTCTTCAGCCTCCTCTCACTGGCAGCGGCCCTGGGCATCTCGGTCGCGGTGTTCCAGTGGGGCTGGTTCGCCAGCGCGATCAATCTGCAGAACACCGGTCCGATCTTCCCCTTCCTGCCGATCATGGTGTTCGCGATCCTGTTCGGGTTGTCGTGCGACTACCAGGTGTTCCTGGTCAGCCGGATGCACGAGGAGTGGACCAACACCGCAGACAATCGCAAGGCGATCCGCCGCGGGCTCGCAGGTTCGGGCAGGGTCGTGGCCATCGCGGCCGCGATCATGGCGAGCGTCTTCGCGGCGTTCCTGTTGGGCAACGACCCGATCGTGAAACTGTTCGCCATCTCGTTGTCCACGGCAGTCCTCCTCGATGCGTTCGTCGTCCGGCTGATCCTGGTGCCGTCGTTGATGACGGTCCTGGGTCCGCGCAGCTGGTGGCTGCCGGGCTGGCTGGATCGGTTGCTGCCGCACGTCAGCGTCGAGTCCGAGCACGACATCGAGGCAGGTGCCACGGAGATCGAGGACATCGTGGAGCCGGGCGATGAGCGAGAGAGCGCCCCGGTGTGACCGGTTGTGCCTGACTCATCGCAGGCCGTGCGATGAGGGACAGGCCGGTGTCCGGGGCTGGCATGCACTAGCCTGCGAGCGCCGGCGGCGGCTGGGCCGATGTCCGGTACGACATGACCAAGCTCTGAGAATGACACGTGACCCTGCCGGACTGCCGGCTGCTCAATAGGACGGACCCGTCGGGTGCCCTGGGGCGCTCGGCTCGGTCCGGCGTCTCGGGACGACGAAGGGGTGCCCGGATGTCGACGATCCTCGGCCTCGGGTCCTGGGCCGGG
>JANWJC010000135.1 GCA_025449595.1 Acidobacteriota bacterium
ACCGGTCCGGCGGGCCCACGCGCAGGAAACGCAGGTGCACCAGGGGTTCGGCCACCCGTCGGCCGCGCCGGTGCCCAGCAGCAGCACCTCCATCAGGGCACCGGTCCGGACACAACAGGAGCGGGCGCCGCTGCATCGAGCAAGGGGTCGGCGGCGAACACGACGGGCACGTCGAACGCGGCCCGGCGCGAGGCTCGGCGCAGCGCCAGCAGAACCGGCCGCCCGGCGACGACGACGAGCACGACCGCCAGCACCGCCCGCGGGATGTCGAACGCGAGCGAGGTGGCCACGCAGAACAGCAGCCAGTGCTGCACGTTCTCCAGCACCGGTGCCCCTGGCTGGAAGGACAGCCCGGCACCCAGGCCGGAGTCCGAGCTGAGGAATGGCCAGAACCACAGGTTGAGCACGAAACCGTAGAGAACGCAGGCGATCGCGGCGTACGCGCCCAGGGCGACGATCTCGGCGCGACCAGTGAGACGGTGAGGGAGCAGCCCGGCCCCCAGCCCCACCCAGGCCGCCGCGATCATCTGGAACGGCAGCCAAGGCCCGACGCCACCGGTGATCAGGGCGGAGGCGAACATCCCGATGGATCCGACCGAGAACCCGAATCCCGGTCCCAGGGCCCGGCCGCCGAGGATCACCACGATCCACATCGGCTCGAACCCGCCTGTCCCGCCACCGAAGGGGCGCAGCGCGGCCGCCGCCGCGGACATGACACCGAGAAGCGCGATCCCCTTCGCGTTCAGACCACCGTCGGCGACCTGGGCCAGGACGACGGCCAGCACGAGCGGCAGCAGCGCGGCGAACAGCCAGGGCGCATCCCTGGCATGGGCTACCGCGGCGGACCCAGGGTGCGCCAGCAGCGGCCAGCCGAAGGCCATGACACCCACGGTGCTCGCGACGAGCAGGGACACGACGGTGCGCAGGCCGAACGGCACCACGTGGGCCCGGGCCGGCGGCGCCATCGTTGTCGCTGTCACGACGCACCCGCCAGTGCCGCCGCGACGTCGGTCACCGTCAGCCAGGGCAGCGGGCTGAGCACCTTCGCCACCTGGGGGGCGAACATCGGGGACCCGACGACGATCGAGGCGGCCGGCCCGTCCGCGACGAGCTCACCGTCGGCGATGACCACGACCCGGGTGGCCACCTCGGCCGCCAGCTCGACGTCATGGGTCGCGAGCACGATGCAGTGCCCCTGGGATGCCAGCTGCTGCAACGACTTTCCGAGTCGCCGCTTCGACGGATAGTCCAGGCCGCGGGTCGGCTCGTCCAGCAGCACCACCGGCGGCGCCGCGGCGAGGACGACCGACAGGGCCAGGGCCAGGCGTTGGCCCTCGGACAGGTCGCGTGGGTGGGTCCGGCCCCGGATCCCCGGTGCCAGGCGCTCCAGGATGTCGCGGGTGGTGCCGCCCGCTGCTCCGGCGTCGAGGTCGGAGGCTGCGCACTCGCTGTCCACGCGGTCGGCGACAAGCAGGTCGGTCGGCTGCTGGGGCACAAGTCCCACGTGGTGAACGAGGTCCCGTCCGCGCAGTGTCGCCGGGTCCACGTTGCCGAGTCGTACGCTCCCTGCTGCCGGCCGTAGCAGGCCGACGAGGGCTCCCAGAAGCGTGGACTTGCCGGCTCCGTTGCGACCCATCAGCGCCACAACCTCACCGTTGGCCGCTCGCAGGGACAGCCGGTTCAGCGCCGTCACGGGGCCGTACCTCACGACGACGTCGGTGGCCGTGAAGGCGTACTTCGTCGCGGTCGGACGTGGGGCCGGACGTGGCGCTGAAAGTGTGGCGAGTCGTTCCCGCAGCGGTCCGGCCGCTCGGCGGGCGTCCCGGATCGACAGTGGCAGCGGGGACCAGCTCGCGAGTCTGCCGAGCTCGACGACCGGTGGGGCGACGGGGGAGTCGACCATCATCTGCTCGGGGGTCCCGACTCGCAGCGGGCCCCCGTCGCCGGGGACCACGATGACGCGGTCCGCGGTGTGGACCACGCGCTCGAGCCGGTGCTCACTCATGAGCACCGTGACGCCGAGGTCGTACACCAGCCGCTGCAGCGCGGCCAGAACCTCTTCTGCCGCACCGGGATCCAGCGCCGAGGTGGGCTCGTCCAGGATCAGCACCTTCGGGTGGGTCGTGAGGACCGAGCCGATCGCGACCCGTTGGCGTTGCCCCGCGGACAGCGAGAGCAGCGGCCGGTCGCGCAGCTCGGCCAGGCCCAGCAGGTCCAAAGTCTCCTCGACGCGGCGGCGCATCACCGGCGGTGCCAGCCCGATGGACTCCATGCCGTACGCGAGCTCGTCCTCGACCATGTCGGTGACGAACCCGCTCATCGGGTCCTGAGGTACGACCCCCACCACATCGGCCAGCTCACGCGGCGGGTGGGTGCGGGTGTCCCGTCCGGCCACGACGACGCGGCCGGACAGCAGACCGCCGGTGAAGTGGGGGACCAGGCCGTTGACGCACTTGAGCAGCGTGGACTTGCCGCTGCCGGTGCGGCCCACGACGAGCACCAGCTCGCCCTCGGGCACGTGCAGGTCGACGTGCGACAGCGTCGGCGCAGCGGCTCCGTCGTACGTGACGCTCACGTCCTCGAACCGGATCATGTGCCGATCCCGACCTTCGGCCGGGGGTCGTCGAGCGCCTGAACCCGTTGCGGGGCAGTGATTCCAGGGGGTCGAGGTGCAACCAGGCCGGGCAACAGGCCGCACAGGATCGCGGCGGCCGGCACGAGCGGGAGGGAGGGCCAGGCCAGCGGTGAGCTCTGGCCCAGCAACGAGAACGGGTCCTGGACGGAGACCACGATGAGCACCGTGGCCGGGACGACGCCGGCGATGATGACCAGCCACTCCGGCAGCGCCCACGGGTCGGGCCGGTACCGGGTGCGTGCCCCGCGTCGCCCGGCGAGCAGCAGCCCCACCACCGCCGCGGCCGCGCCGGCGCTGAGCATCGGAAGGGCCAGCGTGCCTGGCGTCCCCACGTCGAGCAGCCCGTAGACCCCCAGACACATCCCGAGAAGTCCCAGCAGCAGCAACGCTCCTGAGGTGATGCGGATCCGGCGCGGCACGCCGGCCGTGCGTCCGTACCCACGGGAGTCCATCGCGGCCGCGAGGTCCACAGCGCGCTCCAGTGCGCCCTCCAGCACCGGCATCACCGAGCCTGCCAACGCCCTGGCCCCCCGGTCCGGGCGGCCGCGCAGGCGGCGGGCCGACCGTACCCGCGCGACGTCGGCCACCAGCTGCGGCGCGAACGTCATGGCCACGACGACGGCGACGCCCACCTCGTACAGCGCCGGCGGCACGCTCTTGAGCAGCCGGGACGGGCTGGCCAGGGAGTTGGCAGCCCCGATGCAGATCATGATGGCGGCCAGGCCCAACCCGAAGTACACGGCCAGCAGCACCTGCTCGACCGTGACCGGCCCGCCGACGCGGACCCCGGCCGCCCACGCCGGGACCGGGACCTGCGGCAGCGTGAAGATCACGTGCGTCCCCGTCGCGATCCCGAAGACCACCGAGAACAACACCCGGATCCCGATGACAAGCAGCGCGAGCCGCAGGAACACGGCGTACGAACGTGCCCACGGCGCATCGGACTTTCGCTGCGACACGACCCATCCGGTGACCGCCACGATCAGTAGCAGCAGCAACGGGTTCGTGGTGCGGCTGGCCGCGGTGGCCAGCCCCAGCGCCCACAGCCACCACGCCCCCGGGTGCAGCCAGCGCGGCACCGCGCCCGCTCCTAGGAGGTGGGACGAGGGCCACCTGCGCGGTGCGCCGGTCGCGCTCACGGGGTCTCCCACGCGCCCGGCACCGCGGAGGTCGGCGACTGGATGCGGGGTCACATGGATCGCCGCCGTGTCCACCAGGTTCCGCCGCCGAGCGCGGCCAGCACGAGCAGCACCCCTGCCACCGGCCATGGTGAGCCGGAGCTGCTCTGCGCCGTCGCGGCCAGCGCTCCCGCTGGTGCCGCAGGCAGCGTCTGTTCGGGTACGGCCACACCGGCGGCCGTCCCGCTCGGCGACGCCGCGGTTGGCGTGGGTGCCGGCGGCGTCGGCGTCGTGGTCCCGGCGGGCACGACCGAGTGGCTCGGCGTGGCCGCCCGTGTCGGAGCCGCACCGACCGTTGCCTTGACCGGCGTCGGTCGATGTGTCGGCGTGGGCGTCGGGTCCGCGACGAGTGCGGCGCACTCCGTCCTCGGGTAGCCGGCCAGACCGCAGGCGATTCCGTCGCTGGGGCGCCAGCGGATGCTGATGCCCGCGGCCTCGAGAACCTGGGCACCGTTGCTGCCGGAAGGCACCACGACGCACTTGACGACCACGCTGTTCGAGAGCGGCCGGGTCTCGCCCGGCGGAGCGTCTGCGGCGGTCCCGAAGTCCACGACCAGCGCGACCCGAAGACTGCCCGAGACCGGTGCTTTTGAGCAGCCCAGCGCCGTGTAGCTGCCGGACTGTCGTGGTGGTTCGGCGCCACCGCCGCTGGGACCGGTGACCCCGAAGCGCCAGCCCAGGACGGACTCGTCGGTGAGGTGTGGCGCGTCGAAGGACGGCCCCAGCGAGGCGTACCGCCAGGCCGAGCCCGTGCCCCACCAGTACGTCCAGTAACGGAACTGAGACGCCTGAGCGGTCGTGGCGGGCGCCAAGATCGCCAGGCCGGTCAGCAAGATGACGGCCAGGGCGCGTCTCGCGCGGGATCCGCTCACGCGTGCCGACCTCGGCGCCCGGTCAGTCGCAGGCCGACGCCCGCCGCGACCAGGAGCGCCCCGGCCAGGCCGAGGATCGCGGGCAGCGGGGAGCCGCCGGTGTCCGGCAGAGTGCCGCCGTTGCCGGCAGGAGTAGTGGGGGTCGGTGTCGGGCTCGGGGTCGTGGTGGGCGCTGCCGCGCCACCGCGTGCGGTGGCCCCGATCCGTACCACCAGGGCGTTGACCGTGCTCGCGGACTCCCCGCCAGCGCTGCCGGCCAGTGCTGCAAGTGCCAGCTCGCCCGGATCGTCCGTCGCCGCGGTCGTGGTCGTGGTTGCCGCCGCACCGGCGACCTTGGGCGCCACCGGGGTGATCGCGTGGTTCAGGATCGTCAGCGCCGCGGCGACCTGGGACCGACCGGTGCCGGCGGCCTCGAGGGAGAGCACCGCCCAGGCCGTGTCGCCGATGTTGACGGTGCCCTTCGTCGGGTTCCCGGTTGTGAAGTCGGCGTTCGGGATCGCCCCTCCGAACGCGTCCATCTCACGCATCAGGTATCCGGCACCCACGTCCGCAGGGCTCGGCGCCGTCGCGGGTGTTCCCGGCGGGCAGGTGAGGCGGACTGAGGTCGTGCCCAGGGACTTCGCCGGGATCGGCAGCCCGCTCCCGGCCAGGCCGAGCACTGCCTGGGCTGTTGCCTTGTCGTTGCGTACCAATCCATTACCGAAGTCCTGGTACGCGACGGCGCCGTCAGTCCCGGTCGCGAACCCGGCGCAGCCGATCTGCAAACCCTTCAGGAAGTCCTGGCCCCTGGTGACGGCGACGCCCTGGCCACCGACGCTGGCCAGCCCGGTGACGACTATCGCGGTGGAGTTCGCGTCGGAGCCGCTGCCGCTGCCGGGGGTGTACTCCCAGCCGCCGTCCTTGTTCTCCACACTCAGCAGCCAGGTCGTCGCGCGGGTCTGCGCGGACGTCTTTCCGACGGACTTCAGCGCCGCGATCGCCAGGCCGGTGGCGTTCGTGTCCTCGCCGCCGCTGAAGGTCGCGGCGTCGTACGGGGCGCACGGCTTGCTGGTGTCCGCGCGGTACGACGAGAAACCGCCGTTGGCGCACTGCTGCGCGACGAGCCAGGCGACGGCCGCGGCCGGGGGTGTCAGGCCCCCAGCCTGGTAGGCGAGCAGGGACAGGGACTGCCGGAACACGCCGTCGTACGTCGGGTCCGAGGCGCCGAACAGCCCGGCGGGTGCCTTCGGCAGGGCGGGGGTGGTGGCGCCGGCTGGTGCGGCCGCAAGGAGCGGTACGGCTGCCATCGCCAGGCTGATGCCGCCGGCGAGCAGCCATCGCGGGTGGTTCGGGCGGGCGGGAGTTGCGTGGCCCACTGGGGGTCCTTTCGGTGGTGAGCGACACCGGGACCTGATCGCCCGGGAAGCGCTGCCACCGAACCCCTTTCGGGGTGGTTTCGTGCGTCCGGGCTCCGTCCCCGTGTTCCTCGACGGATGGAGCCGCTCGCGCCCGCCAGGTGTTCCGGCTCTCGCACGAGTGGGACTCGTGCGTTCACGGTTGCGGGTCAGCGCCGGTCTCTCACCGGCTTCCCCTGGATCTCGGACGCGTCGATTCAGTTGTGATCGCCACAGTAGCGCGGTCGCGGCGCTGGCGCCGCGGCGAGGTGGCGGGCTCGGTTCAGGACTCGTGCAGGGACATCGGGCCGTACACGACCCGGCCGTCCTCGACGAGGGTCACCTGGTCGACGCCGCTGGCGAGCAGGTCCGGCCAGGCCTCGCCGATCCAGGACTCGGCGTCGCCCTGGGACGGGAAGGCCTCGGTGGCAGCCGACTCCGGCGTCGGGGCGAGCTCGGAGCCGTCGGCGTTCTCGTACCGCCAGTGAAATCCCATCGTCGCCCTAGTCCCCGGGCCGGGTGCTGGGGGACCGGGTCAGCGCGGGGTCGCGCAGGACTACGGCCCCGAGGGCGGCGTCGATGGCCTTGCGCACGTCGTCGTCGAGCGTGACGCCGGACGCCTTCACGTTGTCCTGCACCTGCTCGGGCCGTGAGGCTCCGATGATCGCGGAGGCGACGTTGTCGTTCTGCAGCACCCATGCGACGCCGAGCTGCGCCATCGTCAGGCCCGCGTCGGCAGCGATCGGACGCAGGTTCTGCACCGCGGTCAGGATCTCGTCGGTGGTGAGCTCCTTGATGAACCGCGCACCGCTCTTGTCATCGGTGGCGCGGGAGCCGGGCGGTGGTGGCTGTCCGGGCAGGTACTTCCCGCTCAGCACGCCCTGGGCCAGCGGACTCCACACGACCTGGGAGAGCCCGAGCTCCTCGCACGTGGGCACGACCTCGGCCTCGATGACCCGATACAGGGCGGAGTACTGCGGCTGGTTGGACACCAGACGGTCGAACCCCATCTGCTCGGCGATCTCGACGGCCGCGCGGATCTCCGCGGCGGTCCACTCCGACACCCCGACGTAGAGCACCTTGCCGGCTCGTACCAGGTCGTCGAACGCGCGAAGGGTCTCCTCCAGCGGGGTCCGGTAGTCGTACCGGTGCGCCTGCTAGAGGTCGACGTAGTCGGTTTGCAGCCGCTGCAGCGACGCGTCGATGCTGCGCACGATGTGCTTGCGCGAGAGCCCCGCGTCGTTGACGCCGTCCCCGGTCGGCCAGTACACCTTCGTGAAGATCTCCAGCCCGTCCCGTCGCAGGCCTGCCAGCCCACGCCCGAGGACGGACTCGGCGCGACCGCCGGCGTAGACGTCGGCGGTGTCGAACGTCGTGATGCCGGCGTCGAGCGCGGCGCGGATGCACGCCAGCGCCGCGTCCTCCTCGACCTGGGACCCGTGGGTGATCCAGTTGCCGTACGAGATCTCGCTGACCTTCAGGCCGCTACGGCCCAGGAATCGATGCTGCACGGGTCGACCCTACGGCTGGTCGGTGCCTGGCCTGTGGCCGGCCAAGGACAGGTCGCCGCACCGGGGACCGAGCCGGTCAGGACTTGCGAACGACCGGCCGGCCACCGGCCTTGAACTTCGGCTTGGGCAGCCGCAGCCGGCGGATCTGCAGCGAGCGCATGATGGCGTACGCGACGACGCCCTTGCGGGACTGGTCCGGGAACTTCTCCGGCAGTACCCGGGAGAACCGGAACCACAGATAGAAGGAGTCCGCGACGACCCCGAAGAGCATCAGCAGCCATACCCAGACCAGCGCTTCGCTGACCCAGGTCACCTTGACGAAGCCCAGCAGCAGGATGGCAACCGCGACGGGGATGAAGAACTCCCCGGCGCTGATCCGGCTGTCGACGTACTGCCGGGCGAAGGCCTTGAGCGGGCCGGCGTCGCGGGCAGGCAGGTAGCGATCGTCGCCGGAGCGCAGGGCGGCCTGTGCCGTCGCTCGGTCCTGGCTGGAGCGCTGGCGGGCTGCCTTCTTGGCGGCCTTCGGGTCCGTCGGGATCTTCAAGGTCTGCTTGCGGGCGGCCTCGGCGTCCTTGCGGGAGGGGGTGGCGCGGCCCTTGGCCTGCTGGGAGGTCGGGCGCTCCTCGACGGTCACAGCTGGTTCGGGGTCGGAGCCGCGTCGCAGGAACTGCATGGACCCCAGGCTACCGGCCGGACAGCAAGGCCAGGACCGCGCAGTCGGGTCGGGGCTCCAAGGGCGAGCAGGACGGCGGGGCGAAGCGCCGGCCGTGGCGAGGGCCTGTCACGGCGCCTAGGCTAGGCGGTCACCGGGCGTCGTTGCCCGACAGCAGGAGGAGGACGAGCGCATGGGTCTCTGGCAGCGCTTCACACTGATCTTCAAGTCCAAGGCGAACAAGGTGCTGGACAAGCACGAAGACCCGCGCGAGACCCTCGACTACTCCTACGAGAAGCAGCTCGAGCTGCTCCAGAAGGTACGTCGTGGGGTTGCCGACGTCGCCACCAGCCGCAAGCGCCTCGAACTGCAGATGACGCAGCTGCAGCAGCAGTCCGACAAGCTCGAGGGACAGGCCAAGGCGGCGCTGGCCGGGGGCCGCGAGGATCTCGCGCGCGAGGCGCTGACGCGTCGCTCCGGGATCACCCAGCAGGTCGCGGACCTGCAGACGCAGTACGCGGGTCTGCAGGCGCAGGAGGAGAAGCTCACCCAGGCCAGCCAGCGGCTGCAGGCCAAGGTCGAGGCGTTCCGTACCAAGAAGGAGACGATCAAGGCGACGTACTCCGCCGCGGAGGCCCAGACCAAGATCAACGAGGCATTCTCCGGCATCAGCGAGGAGATGGGCGACGTCGGCCTGGCGATCCAGCGCGCGGAGGACAAGACCCAGCAGATGCAGGCCCGCGGCGCGGCCATCGACGAGCTGCTGACCAGCGGCGCGCTGGACGACCCGACGGGCACCACGAAGGACAACCTCACGCTCGAGCTGGAGCGCATGGCCAGTGGCAGCGATGTCGACGACCAGCTGGCCGCGATGAAGGCGGAGATCTCCAGCGGACCGAACGTTCGCTCGATCGACTCGGCCAAATCGTCCCCGGCCACGGAGACGCCGGCGACCGAGCAGCAGAACGGCTAGGGGAAGCGATGATCGTACGGATCCTGGGCGAAGGCCAGTTCGAGCTGGCGTCGGACGTGATGGACGCGATCAACGAGCTCGACGCCGCGTTGGAGACCGCGCTCGCGGGGACCGACGAGGCGTCGTTCCGAGCTGCCCTTGACGCATTGCTGGCCAAGGTGCGGTCGGCCGGAATTGTGGTGCCCGACGACTCGTTGGAGCCTTCAGAGGTGGTCCTGCCGTTCGCTGACGCGTCCTCCGACGACGTGCGCGAGCTGCTCACGGACGAGGGACTCATCCCCGGTTGAGCGCGCAGGGTTGGGCGGGCTCACATCTGCTGCACAGCAACCGGTGAGATCCTGAGCCGGTCCCGACCGAGGAGTTGACAGAAGGTGGCACGCACCCGCTACGCGTCCGACCGCGGACTTGTGGCACACATGTTCGGCACGATGTTCGGGCTCGGTCTGCTCTACGTGATCCTCATCGGGGTCCTGGTCTTCTTCATCAAGTCCGCTGTGATCGCCATCGTGATCGCCGGCGGTCTGCTGTTCTTCCAGTGGTACTACTCCGACACGATGGCCATGCGGTCCATGCGTGCAGTCGAGGTGACCCCTGAGCAGGCCCCGCAGCTGCACGCGCTGATCGACCGGCTGTGCGCGATGGCCGACATGCCCAAGCCGCGCGTGGCGATCGCCGACATCGACATCCCGAACGCATTCGCGACCGGGCGTACGCCATCGCGTGCCGTCGTGTGCGTGACAACCGGGATCCTGCGACGGCTCGACGTGAAGGAGCTCGAGGGCGTCCTGTCCCACGAGCTCTCCCACGTCGCCCACCGCGACGTGACCGTGATGACCCTCGCGTCGTTCGCCGGGGTGCTGGCAGGTGTGTTGACCCGGGTCTTCATGTTCGGCGGCTTCGGCGGGCGCCGTGACACTCGGGATCAGAACGCGGCGATGGTCCTGCTTGTCGTGATGATCGTCAGTGTGGTCATCTACTTCGTCTCGTTCCTGCTCACCCGGTCGCTGTCGCGCTACCGGGAGCTCGCCGCCGACCGAGCCGGTGCGCTGCTGACCGGAAACCCGTCGGCGCTGGCGACCGCGCTTCAGAAGGTGTCGGGCCAGATCGCCGCCATCCCGGACCGCGACCTGCGCGCCATGCAGACCGTGAACGCCATCGCCTTCGCGCCGGCGTTCACCCAGAAGGTGTCGCTGTCCACGCTGTTCATGACCCACCCCCCGCTGGAGAAGCGGTTGGAGCAGCTCGCGAAGATCGCCGCCCAGCTCGGTCAGAGCTGACGGCCCCGCCTACCAGATGGGCCTCTTCGACTCGATCATGGGCCGGTCCAAGCCGGCTCGCCCCGACCTCGACCAGCTCTTCGGGCTGCCGTCCGCGGCCCTGACGCTGGAGGCATCGCTGGGTTTCGTGGCCACCGGGTCGGGCTCGGTGGCGTTCCGCGCCCCCGAGGGCCGCGCGTTCTCCGACGTGCAGTCCGATGTCCAGGCGCTGCTCGACGCCGGGGAGGGCCCGAAGGTCGAGTCGGTCCAGGACACGTACGGCTACACCTGGCTCGTGTGCCGCACCGACCCACCCGACCTGTCGAGCCTGGTGACCGACCTGCACGCCGTCAATTCCTCGTTGCAGGACAGCGGTTTCGGGCCGACGCTGCTGTGCTCCCTGGTCGGCTTCGCCGACCCCTCCGGACGAGCCCTCGGACTGGTCTACCTGTTCAAGCAGGGCACGTTCTACCCGTTCGCCCCCGCTGCCGACGGCAAGGCGCTGGACGGCTCGACGCCGCAGCGACGCGACAACCTGCTGGAGCTGCAGGTCAAGGACCTGCTCGCCGATGACGTCCGCATCGAACCGACCCTGTCCCGCTGGTTCCCGGTGTGGGGTGCCCCAGGTCTGGGCTGAAGTCCCCTACTGACTCGCTGCGCTCGTCAGGGGGCCCAGCGGGCGGTGCGTTAGGCGCACCGTACGCGCCCCACGTACCCGGCCCGATCGGGCTCCCTCAGTGCAGGGTCTCGCGGCGAGCCAGCATGGCGACGTACTGCTCGATCTTGCGGGCACGGGTGTCGGCGCGCTTCACCGCACCGATCCGGTACAGGACCGCAAAGCGGTTCTGGCTGCTGATCTCGGCGAAGAACGCCTTGGCCGCCGGGTCGGCGTCGAGCGCGGCCTGCAGGTCCGGCGGGACCTCGATCGTGCGCTGGCCGGCGTACGCAGCCTCCCATCGGCCGTCCGCCTTCGCCGCGGTCACCTGAGCCTGTCCGGCGGGCAGCATGAGACCCGCTGCCTCCAACCGGGCCACGTGCTCCTGGTTGGTGCGGCTCCACTGGCTGCGTCGCGTCCTGGGCGTGAATCGCTGCAGGAACCAGTCGGAGTCGTACGAGCGCTTCTGCCCGTCGATCCAGCCGACGCACAGGGCTTCGTCGAGGAACTCGGCGTAGGTCACGGTGGGATGCCCGGATGCCTTCTTCGCGATCTTGACCCAGACGCCGGTATCGGTTTCGTGGTGCGTGGCAAGCCAGCTGCGGGCCGCCACCTGGGTGGGGAACGGCAAGATCACCAAGCCGTCCGGACCGAGCTCCACGTCGTGGGATTGGGGAGGAATTGTTGCGCCTAGGGCATCTCGGGGCTGGGCCCCCGCTGACGAGCGCAGCGAGTCAGTAGGGGAATTCATCACGGAAGAAGGGGGTCAGTCCTGGGTGGTGGCGGGGGCTGTGGCGACGCCGGGGAGGGCGAGCATTCGGTCCAGGGCGATGCGGGCCCAGTGCGCGACATCGGGCTCGACCTCGATGCGGTTGACCACGTTGCCGGCGACGAGGTTCTCCAGCGTCCACACCAGGTGCGGCAGGTCGATGCGGTTCATGGTGGAGCAGAAGCAGACGTTCTTCTCCAGGAACACGACCTTCTTGTCCGGGTGAGCGAGCGCCAGGCGGCGTACCAGGTTCAGCTCTGTGCCCAGGCCCCACGACGAGCCTGGCTCCGCGGCTGCGAGGGTCCTGACGATGTACTCCGTCGACCCGACGTAGTCCGAAGCCAGGACGACCTCGTGGGTGCACTCGGGGTGCACGAGGATGTTCACGTCGGGGATCCGCTCACGCAGCTCGGTGACGGACTGCACCGTGAACCGCCCGTGCACCGAGCAGTGGCCCTTCCACAAGATGACCTTGGCGGCGCGCAGCTGGTCGATGCTCAGGCCGCCGCCGGCCTGGTGCGGGTCGAACACGACGCAGTCGGCCAGCGTGAGTCCGAGCTGCAGGACGGCGGTGTTCCTGCCCAGGTGCTGGTCGGGCAGGAACAGGACCTTCTGGCCCTGCTCGAACGCCCACTCCATCGCACGCTGGGCGTTCGAGGAGGTGCAGACCGTACCGCCGTGGCGCCCCGTGAACGCCTTGATGGCAGCAGTGGAGTTCATGTACGTCACAGGGATCGTCACGTCGGCGACACCGGCGTCGACAAGGACGTCCCACGCGTCCTCGACCTGCCCGATGCCGGCCATGTCCGCCATCGAGCACCCCGCGGCGAGGTCGGGCAGGAGGACCGACTGCTCGGGGCCGGTGAGGATGTCGGCGCTCTCGGCCATGAAGTGCACGCCGCTGAACACGATGTACGGCGCGGACGGCCGCGCGGCGGCGTCGCGCGCCAGCTTGAAGGAGTCCCCGGTCACGTCGGCGAACTGGATGACCTCGTCACGCTGGTAGTGGTGCCCGAGGACGAAGACCTTGTCACCCAGCGCGGCCTTCGCCGCGTACGCGCGCTCGACCAGCCCGGGATCGCTGGGTGCCGGCAGGTCACCGGGACACTCGACGCCGCGCTCGGACTCCGGGTCGGCCCCGCGACCGAGCATCAGCAGTGCCAGCGGCGTGGGCTGCGGCTCCGTGAAGGTGTCAGAGGTCATGCACCCATCCTTCCACCCGAGGTCCGCGGGCTCCCGGCAGCGGTCAGTAGGTTGGCGGACATGGGCGCCAGCCGCGAGGACGACGGGCCGGACGCGGGAATCGCGGCATTCCTGGCGTCGGTTCGGTCCGAGCCGCAGTCAGCCCGGCAGACCGGTGTCGAGGCCATGCGAGCCGCCCAGCGCCGCAGGGTCGCACTGCGCGGGCCTGGCCCGCAGGTGCACGCCGTCGAGGACTTCGTCGTCACCGGAACGCATCCGACGAGCGTTCGTCTGTATCGGCCGACCGCCGACTCGTCCCCGCTCGTGGTCTACCTGCACGGGGGAGGGTGGTCGATCGGTGGTCTTGACAGTCACGACGCGACGTGTCGATCGCTGGCGGTTCGGGCCGGGGTCGCGGTGCTCGCGGTCGACTACCGGCTCGCGCCGGAGCACCCGTGGCCCGGTGCCATCGAGGACTCGTACGAAGTCGTGAGGTGGACCTGCGGGGCATCCGAGCAGTTGGGCTCGGGGGGGCGCGTCGCGCTCGCCGGAGACAGCTCCGGCGCGAACCTGGCCACGCTGGTGTGCCTGCGGATGCGCGACGAGGGACTGCCGGCGCTGGTGGGACAGGTGCTGGCGTATCCCAACACCGACCTGACGCTCTCGCAACCGAGCATGCGGGAGAAGTCGACCGGGTGGGGTCTGACTGCCTCCGACGTGGAGTGGTTCGTCGAGCAGTGGATCGGCGGCGCCACGCCGGCGTCGGACCCGCGAGTCAGTCCGCTGTCCGAGCCGGACCTTCGTGGGCTGCCCCCCGCGATTGTCGTGACGGCCGAGCACGACGTCCTTCGGGACGAAGGTGATGCGTACGCCCGCGCACTGGCGGCAGCGGGGGTATCGGTGACGCACCGGTGCGAACCCGGTCTGGTGCATGGGTTCCTGGGTCTGACGGAGTCGTCCCCGGCGGCTGCCGCAGCCGCGGGCAGGCTGTTCGAGGACGTCCGCCGGTTGCTGCGCCCCTGAGTGCCTGGCGGGCTCCGGACCCCCGGACTGCTCAGGCGGTCGGGTCCCAGGCCCGTGTCAGCGGGACTCCGGGGCGGTAGGCGAGGTAGCTTCGACTCGGGCCGTCCAGCACAGCCAGGTCGGCGCGCATCCCGACGCCAAGGCCACCGATATCGCTGCGCTGCAATGCTTTTGCACCGCCCATCGTGGCCGACCAGATGGCCTCGTCGATGGTCATGTGCATCTCGCGGACTGCCAGGGCGACGACGAACGGCATCGACGAGCTGTAGCACGTACCAGGGTTGCAGTCGCAGGCCAGCGCGATCGTCGCGCCAGCCTCGATCAGTCGTCGAGCGTCGGGGTACGGGGACCGGGTACTGAACTCCACGCCGGGCAGCAGCGTCGCCACGGTGCCGCCGGCACCGAGCGCCTCGACGTCGTCGTCGTTCAGGTACGTGCAGTGGTCGACGCTGGCAGCGCCGAGCTCGACGGCGAGCCGCACCCCCGGGCCGTACGAGAGCTGGTTGCCGTGCACCCGCAGGCCCAGACCCGCGGCGCGACCGGCGAGCAGGACGGTCCGCGACTCGTCGCCGTCGAACGCGTGGGCGCTGGCCGGTTCGCAGAACACGTCGATCCAGCGGGCGTACGGGGCGCACTCGGTGAGCATCTCGCCCGCCACGAGCGCGACATAGTCGGCGCGATCCGTGCCGGGCGGCACCACGTGGGCGCCGAGGTAGGTCGTCTCGGTGGTGACCTCCCGCGCCAGCCGCAGCGCGCGGGCCTCCGCGCTCACGGTGAGCCCGTACCCACTCTTGACCTCGACCGTTGTCGTTCCCTGCGAACGCATCTCGGCGATCCGGGCTGCGAGCAGCGTGCGCAGCTCGTCGTCGCTGGCGTCCCGGGTGGCGGCGACCGTCGTGGCGATTCCGCCACCGTCGTACGCGGTCCCGGCCATCCGGGCCGCGAATTCCGCGGACCGTTCCCCGGCGAACACGAGGTGGGCGTGGGAGTCAACGAAGCCGGGCAGGACCGTACGGCCTCCGAGGTCTTGCATCGTGTCGGCGGCCGGGGCCCGCGAGCGGGCGCCGACCCACCCGATGTGGTCCCCGTCGACGACCAGCGCAGCGTCGGACAGCACGCCCAGCGCCGTACCGTCGCCAAGGGCCGGGTCGTTGGTCACCAGCTCGCCGATCCCGGTGAGCAGCGTGGTCGTCATGCGCTGTGCTCCCTCGGGTCGGTTACGGCGAGGGGTTCCGAGTTGATCATGGGGTTGGTGTCGGTTAATGGGTGGTAAGCGCACTCAAGCCCATGATCAACGGGGGGAAGCGCACTCAAGCCCATGATCAACGGGGAAGGCGCACTCGGAGACACGGTTGCACGAGGCGCCGAGAAGCCCGAGCTGTCTGCGCCACCGGGGCGGTGATGGGTCAGCCACCGGCCTTGCGCGGGCAGTGTCCTCACGGTTGCTGCCACAACGGGGAGATGGACCGCCCGAGCAGCGCTCCGACGTCGCCGAGGAGGTGCCGCCCGCCGGATACGACGGTGCGCCCGTCGACGACGACGGTGTCCACGTCGGCCGCCGTTGCGGCCAGCAGCACCTGGGCGGGGTCGGCGCCGGCGGTGCGCACCGAGTCGAGTCGTACGGCGACCAGGTCGGCCCGGCCCCCGGCCTCGAGCCGACCCGCATCCGGCCAGCCGAGGCTGTCGTGCGCCGTCATGATGGTCAGCATCTGCGATGCGGAGAAGTGCCCGCGCTGCAACGACTCCAGCCGCTCGTGCATCTCCAGTGCGCGTCCCTCCTCGATGAGGTCGATCACCGCGTGCTGGTCGCTGCCCAGGGACAGCGGGGCGCCGGCCTCGATGAGACGGCTCGCGGGGCCGATGCCGTCGGCGAGGTCGCGTTCGGTCGTGGGGCAGAAGCAGACGGTCGTACGCGAGCCACCGAGCGCCTCGATGTCCGAACCGGTCAGATGGGTGGCGTGAACGACCGTCGTGCGCGGTCCGAGCACCCCCGCCTGGGCCAGCACCTCGGTCGGGGTGCTGCCGTAGAACTGCAGGGTGGCGACGTTCTCCGCGGGCTGCTCGGAGAGATGGGCGTGCAGGGGGCGACCGGCGCCGGCGTGGGCGATCGTGGGCAGGCCCTCCCTCGGCACGGCCCGGACCGAGTGCGCCGCGACCCCCACCCGCATACCGTCGGACTCCGTAAGGGCACCGACCCGGGTCGCCCACCGGGTCACGTCGTGGTCAGAAAAGCGTTGCTGTACCTCGTCCAACGGCAGGTGGCCGTTGGGACCGAGCCCGCCGGCGAGGTAGCAGGTGTCCAGCAGAGTCAGCCGGATGCCGGCGTCGGAGGCGGCCTGGCGCAGCGACTCGGCCATCGCATTGGGGTCGTCGTACGGGACCCCGCCGGGCCCGTGGTGCAGGTAGTGGAACTCCCCGACGGTGGTGACGCCCGCGAGCGCCATCTCGGCGTAGGTGGCGCGGGCCAGCGCGAGGTACGAGTCGGGGTCCAGTCGACCCGCGACCGCGTACATCCGCTCGCGCCACGTCCAGAAGTCGCCGCCGCCGTCGTGGGTGCGCCCACGCAGAGCCCGGTGGAACGCGTGGCTGTGGGCATTGGCCAGGCCTGGGAGCACCACCCCGGGCAGCAGGTCCGCACCCGCCGGTTCGCTGTCCGGTGTCACCGCCACGAACCGTTCGGCGTCGACCTCGAACGTCACATCGCGTGCCGGTCCTCCCGGCAGCAGCGCGTGCGCGGCGAACCACCTCATGATGCGAGCTCGCGTACGACGCGGGTCAGGGCGTCTACCCCGGCGAGGCAGTCCGCGAGGTCGGCGTGTTCGGCGGGGGAGTGGGACACACCTGTGGGGTTGCGTACGAACAACATCGCGGCCGAGATCCCAGCATTGGCAAGGATTCCGGCGTCGTGGCCGGCCCCGGTCGCCAGCACCGGGGCATCGTCGAGGACCGCCGCCAGTCGTGCCGTGAGCTCCGGGGCGAACACCGTCCCGTCCGTGAAGGACTCCTCCGTGGCAGTGGTCCCGGCCGCGGCGGAGACGTCGCCCACGACGCGGCGTACGACGTCCGCGTCCGGCGCGCGTGCGTCCAACCAGGCCTGCACGAGCGAGGGGATGGCGTTGACGCCGTTGGGTTCGACGCGCACCTTGCCGATGGTCGCGACGGCGTCGTGCGCGTCGGCGGCACGGCGGGCGGTCGCGATGACCTCGGCCAGCACCAACATCGGGTCGTGCCGGTCGGCGAGCCGGGTTGTGCCGGCGTGGTTGGCCTCACCGGCCAGATCGAGGCGCCAGCGGCCGTGGGGGTTGATCGAGGCCCCGACCGCGACCGCCCGGTCCAGGTCGGCGAGCCCGCGGCCCTGCTCGACGTGCAGCTCGATGAACGTACCGACCCGTCGCAGCGTCTCGTCGTCTCGTCCGAGCGTCGCGGGGTCGCGACCGGCGGTCGTGAGCGCCTGCGCCAACGTGATGCCCGCGTCATCGCGCAGGGCGCGGGCACGGTCGGGGTCCATCGCCCCGGTTATGACCCGTGAACCGGCGCACGCCACCCCGAAGCGGGCGCCCTCCTCGTCGCCGAAGTTGGCGACGGCGATGGGTTGGACAGGGTAGAAGCCGTTGGCGCGCAAGGTATCCAGCGCGGCGAAGGCGGATACCACGCCAAGGGGGCCGTCGTACGCCCCACCGTCCGGGACGGAGTCGAGGTGTGAGCCGAGAACCAGGCCGGGACCGTCGCGGTCGGGGTCACCCCACCACGCCCACTGGTTGCCCATGCGGTCGGTCGTCAGGTCAAGGCCACGAGCTGCGGCCTGCCCGGCGAACCACTCCCGCAGGGTGTGGTCCTCACGGGTCCAGGCGAACCGGCGGTAGCCACCGCTGCCGGCAGCGCGTCCCACCGGCGCGAGCTCGGCCCACATCGCCTCGAACGTCACGCTGAGGCCTACCTCTCCGCCCGAAGGATGACTCGCCCGATCCCGCCACCCGACCGCAAGATCATCCGGACAGCAAGATCGCTGTTTCGGGTCAGATCGCGCAGTTGAACTGCCTTGATCTTCCCAAAGGGACGATCAAGGCAGTTGGGGTGGGGGGACAACTCAGGACTCCTGGCGGGGGATGCGGACGTGCTGGTCGACGGCGACCCGCTCGGCGATGTCGTAGCCGGCGTCGACGTGGCGGATGATGCCCATGGCCGGGTCGTTGGTCAGGACGCGCTCCAGCTTCTGCCGTGCCAGGTCCGTACCGTCGGCGACGCTGACCTGGCCCGCGTGGATGGACCGGCCCATGCCGACACCGCCGCCGTGGTGGATCGAGACCCACGTGGCGCCGCTGGAAGCGTTGACCAGGGCGTTGAGCAGCGGCCAGTCGGCGATCGCGTCGGAGCCGTCGGCCATGGCCTCGGTCTCGCGGTACGGCGACGCCACGCTGCCGGTGTCGAGGTGGTCGCGGCCGATGACGATCGGGGCGGACACCTCACCGGCGGCGACGAGCTCGTTGAACCGTACGCCCGCCTTGTCGCGCTCGCCCTGGCCGAGCCAGCAGATACGGGCCGGGAGGCCTTGGTACGCCACCCGATCCTGCGCTGCCTTGATCCACTTGTGCAGGTGGTCGTTGTCGGGGAAGAGGTCCATGACCGCAGCGTCTGTTCGCGCGATGTCGGCCGGGTCGCCGGACAGTGCCGCCCAACGGAACGGGCCCTTGCCCTCGCAGAACAGCGGCCGGATGTACGCCGGCACGAAACCGGGGAACTCGAACGCCCGGTCGTAGCCGGCCTTGCGCGCCTCGTCGCGGATCGAGTTGCCGTAGTCGAAGACCTCGGCCCCACCGTCCATGAAGCCCACCATCGCCTCGACGTGCCTGGCCATGGAGGCCTGCGCCTGCTTGGTGAAACCGACCGGGTCGATGCGTGCGGCCTCGGCCCAGTCCTCGACGGACACGCCTTCGGGCAGGTACGACAGCGGGTCGTGCGCGGAGGTCTGGTCGGTCACGATGTCGATCTCGACCCCGCGGGTGAGCAGCTCGGGCAGGATCGTCGCGCAGTTACCGACCAGGCCCACCGAGAGCGGACGTCGCTCGGACTTCGCCGCGAGAACCCGACGAAGCGCGTCGTCCAGGTCGTCGGTCATCTCATCGAGGTAGCGGTGGTCGACGCGGCGCTGCAGCCGGGTTGG
>JANWJC010000136.1 GCA_025449595.1 Acidobacteriota bacterium
ACGCGACGAGTGTGTTCACCTGCTCCGGGGGATGCGACTACCGGATAACGTTCGGAGTGACGCCGCCCGGGATCGGCGGCCCGCCAGGCTGACCCGCGCGCGCGGATCGCGGCGGGCTGGTGCCCGCCGGTGCCAACACGACCCGGCGGCCGGTCGCATGAGGAGATGTGCACAGGTATGAGACCAACCGCTGACCGCGCCGGGCGTCTCGGGCGCCGCTCTGTACCCGCCGCCGCCCTCGCGCTGGCTGTCGCTTGGCTGCTGATCGCCGGTGCACTGAACTCCGCGGGCCTGACATCGGCGTCCAGGCAGGCGGCTCTCAGCCGAAACGTCTACATCTTCAAGCCGGGAATGCCGCAGAGCCGCATCCAGGCCGAGGTCGACTCGATCGCGAGCCGGCAGGCGGGCAACCAGTTCGGCCCCCAGCGCTACGCGCTGCTGTTCGAACCGGGCACCTACGGCTCGGCCGCCCACCCGCTCTTCCTGCAGGTTGGCTACTACACCGCCGTGGCGGGCCTCGGACGCTCGCCCGGAGACGTCGTCATCAACGGCGCGGCCGACTCCTTCAACCAGTGCGGGTCGCCGCCGGCCGGCGCCGGCGACTGCACGGCGCTGAATAACTTCTGGCGTTCACTGTCGAACCTGACGATCACCCTTCCGCCCGTGCGAGCCGGCGGGCCGTGCCGGCGAACGGCCGAATTCTGGGCGACGTCCGAGGCATCGCCCGTGCGACGCGTCGAAGTGAACGGGCTCACCTCGCTGACGGACTATTGCTCGAAGCCCGGCTACTCCAGCGGCGGCTTCATCGCCGACTCGAAGTTCTCCGGCCGCCCCGTGCTCAACGGCAGCCAGCAGCAGTTCCTGATCCGCAACAGCACCCTCGGCGGCTGGAGCAACAGCGTTTGGAACCAGGTCTTCTCCGGAGACGTGGGGGCGCCTGCGCAGAAGTTCGGCACCGGCGCGCAGTACACGAACGTGGCCGCCAGCCCGGTCACCGACGAAGCGCCATTCCTGCAGACGGGCGCGGGCGGGGACTACAGCGTGTTCGTGCCGGCGGCGCGGCGCAACTCGGTGGGACCGTCCTGGGCCGCCGGCCGCACGCCGGGAACCGCGATCCCGATCCAGCGGTTCTTCATCGCCACCCCCGGTGATTCGGCGGAGGCGATCAACGCCGCGCTGGCCCAGGGGAAGGACCTGATCCTGACCCCCGGCGTCTACACGCTGGACCAGACGATCGAAATCACTCACCCGAACTCTGTCGTGCTCGGGCTCGGCTTTCCCACCCTGGTGCCGGCGAAGGGCGTCGTATCGATGCGGGTGGCGAGCGTTCCGGGCGTGAAGCTGTCCGGGGTGATCTTCGATGCCGGTCCGGTTGCCTCACCGGTACTGCTGCAGGTCGGCAGCCGCCCCGGGCGCGGGCCTGCTGCTGCGCAGGACCCCACCCTGCTGGCGGACGTCTTCTTTCGCATCGGCGGGGCAACGCCAGGGCGGGCGACCGCGAGCCTCGTGGTCAACAGCTCCCAGGTGATCCTCGATGACATCTGGGCCTGGCGGGCCGACCATGGCAACGGGGTCGGCTGGAGCGACAACGTCGGCGACACCGGCCTCACCGTCAACGGGGACGCCGTGACCGCCTATGGGCTGTTCGTCGAGCACTACGAGAAGTACGAGGCGATCTGGAATGGGACGAACGGCACCGACATCTTCTTCGAGAACGAGATGCCCTACGACCCGCCGAGCCAGGCCGCCTGGAGAGCCGGTCCGACGAGGGATGGCTACCCGGCGTTCCTGATCACGCAGCGGGCCGCCGGCTTCCGGGGGTACGGGATGGGCAGTTACAGCTTCTTCGACCGGGGCGTCCCGATCGTTGCCACGAGCGCCTTCGAGACCGCCCACCCGTCCGGCAGCGAGCTCCACGACCTGCTCACGATCTTCCTCAGCACCGCGGGCTCCGGCGGCATCGATCACGTGGTGAACGCAACCGGCGGTTCGGCGACGGCGGCGAACCCAGATGCGGCGGTCGATGTGCTCCGTTATCCCTGACGCGCTCGGGCCGTCCCGCGCACGCTCGCGTCGATGGGTCTGGCGTTCCCAGCGGCTCGGGTCACGCGCGGTTGGGGGAGGCCGGGGGTGGGGAGAGAGAGTGGAGTGATTGGGGAGAAACGTCAGGCCAGTTTTGGCCTCGCGCTGGCTAAATTGTCGATGGCCGCCTGAGGACGATCGAACGCCAGCAGGACCCTGGTCAGCGGGGCGGGCTTGAAGGAGTCCGCTTGACCAGCCGCTCACGCCGAAGGAGTCAGGAACGCAGGGATGCTTGAGGATCTGAGAGCCGGACCCGGGCTTCGGCCCAAGCTGTCGCTGTCGCGACGTTGGCACGCCCCCCGGGCGCAGTCGTCGACGGGCGGGTCATCGTGCTGCTGAAGTTCGATCCCTACGACCTTTTCGTCCTCTCCTTCGTCCAGCTGGGGCTGTCGACCGTGCTTGTGCTGAGCCCGGCGAGAGAAATCGGGATTCGCCTGCGGAAGGGCTCGAGGATCACGGAGGTCCTGGCGGGCAGCGTTGGGGCGGTGGCCATCTCCGCGCTCGCCTGTCTGCTCACGAAACTGTTGTGGGGCTTGCCGCTCAGCGGGCTCGAGACCGCCGCTTGGCCGCTCGTGGTCGCTTCGATCGTCGTAATCGCCCTGCAGCCGGATCGCAACCTGGTGGGCCAGGTCTTCTACGCCTCGTTCGGCTCGGCGTCCGTCGCCTACATCGTCTGGGCGGCCTACATCGTCGTCGTCGCCACCACCTCGGTGCTGGAGAGCCTGACGGCTTCGTTCGTGCTCCTGCTCGACCTTGCAGCGTTCGTGGTGTGGATGTCCAACGTCAATTATCAAACCGACGTGTTGACCCGTTCTCGCCGCCGGCGGCCGCTGCCCAAGGCCGACCCGAGCTATCAGCCGATGGTGTCGCTTCACATCCCAGCCCACAACGAGCCTCCCGAGCTGCTGATCGAGACGATCAAGGCGGCAGAGCGGATCGACTATCCGGACTTCGAGATCGTTGTCATGGACAACAACACCGACGATCCCGCCGTCTGGGGCCCGGTCGAGGAGTACTGCCGGGACCGGCCACGGGTGAAGTTCGTGCACGTCGCCGATTGGCCCGGATACAAGGCGGGTGCGTGCAACCTCGCCCTGCGCAGCTACACCGATCCGCGCGCCGAGATCATCGGCCTGGTCGACGCCGACGACCTCGTGCAGCCCTATTACCTGCGCGAGACCGTCGCCTACTTCTCCGACCCGAGTCTCGGATTCCTGCAGACATTCGAGGGCAACCGCGACTTCGAGGGCAGCCCCTACTACACCGCCTGCGTCGACTCCTTCCAAGCGTTCTACCTGTCGGTCATGTCCTCGCGCAACGAGCGGCGGTCGATCCCGTTCGTCGGGACGATGGGCTTGTTCCGTCGCAGTGCCCTGACCGCGATCGGCGGGTGGAACGAATGGTGCATCTGCGAGGACACCGAGGCCTCGCTGCGGGTGCTCAAGGACGGGTGGTCCGGCCTCTACGTTCCCCGCTGCTTCGGTCGGGGAATCGTGCCGCCGAGCTTCGCCGGGATGCTCACCCAGAGGCATCGCTGGTGCTTCGGTGCGATGCAGATTCTTCGCCTTCACTGGCGCAGTCTCATGCCGTGGGATCGCTCCCCGAACAATCAACTGACCCCCGCGCAGCGGCGTGACTACCTGATGGCCTCCGTCGGTTGGTTCCGGGACCTCCTCATGCTCGCCTTCAGCCTGCTGCTGCTGGCGATCGCCGGCCTGGTGGCCACCCATTCCGGCTTCGCCGTCGCTCCGCTGGACGGCAGCCGGTCGCTGCTCCCGCTCTCGCTCATCGTTATCGCCACGACCTTCATGATGTTCACGCAACGCCACTGGACGACGCTGTCGCTTCGCCGTGCCGTGCTGTCATTGGTCGTCAGCCTCGCGGTCACCTTCGTCATCGCGCGTGGCTGCATCGAAGGCTTGGCGCGGCGAGACGGGGTCTTTCTGCGAACCTCCAAAGCCGACGGACGCCGCACCATTCTCACCGCGCTCAAGCTCACCCGGTGGGAGACGGCCATGGCTGTCGCCCTTTATGCGTCGGTCGGATTCCTGGCCGTTGTGCGACACCGGCCGTGGCTGCTCATGTTCCTCATCTTCGCGCAGGCCACCGTCTACCTCTGCGCTCCGCTCGTGGCGGTGTGGAACCCGCGGGCCAAGGCCGCACCGGCGCACCGGCGCGGGCTCGCCGGACGGCCCGAGCCCGCGCCGCGCCGTCGCCGGGCAGCGCTCCCGCGCCCTGCCGCTGCGGCACTGACTGCGCTGTTCATCGGCGGATTGGCGAGTCTCTTCGTGGCACCCGTTTCGCTGCTGGAGGCCACGTCCGAGGCCCGGGGCGCCCTGTCGCCGGGCTCGCTGCTCGCCATCTCCGGGGCCCACGTCTACCTCAAGGTCGGTTCGTCCGGAGGCGCCTACTACCCGGTCACCTCGGTGAACCTGTCCGATCTGGCGGCGTCCTCGCCGGGCGGGTGGCAGCCGCTCGGGCTCAGCTTCGAAACCTCATCGCTGGTCCTGCTCGACGACGTCCTGAGGGCGGCCGCGAGAGGCGGGAGCATCTCGAACGTCGGCCTCGCGTTCCGCATTTCCGGCCGCGGCGGCAGGCAGGTCACCGAGCGGATGGACGCCTTTGCGACGGCCGAGGTCACGTCGATGTCGGAGCAGTTGTCCGGCAAGCCCACGGGCACCGTCTCGCTGCTGCTCCCCGCCGCGGGCGACTTGACGAGCCCCTCGGACGCGCTCCAGCACGCCGGCCCGTTCCTACCCGCCTCCGCCGTGCCGACCGCGCGGGCATACGTGGCGCTCGGCGCCGGTCCGTCCGCCTATCCGGTTTCGGCCGTCAACCTCTCCCAGGCGGGGGTCGGCGCCCCCTTCGATCTGACCTTCACCACGTCCGCGCCTCCTCTGCTAGGCAAGATCTTCACGGCCGAAGGCGCCGCTACGACCATCCACTCCCTCACGCTCACCGTCCGCGGGGGTGCCGGCGGCGGTCCGTTGCTGCACACCTTCTCGAGGTTGACCGTCAGCGGCTTTGCCGAGAACGTCTCGGGGCCACTCGCCGGCACGGCGACGCTAGCCGGCGCGCGTTAGCGCGGGGCATCCCGGCGGGACCGGGGTCCTACCGGCACGCGGCCTCCAGCGTGGTCCGCACGTCGAGGCAGTAGGTGGAGATCCGTGCGGCGAAGTGCGACGCACTGGGGTCCATCGGATCGCCGCTCGCCGGTCCGAACTCGACGCCGAACGACGCGGTGTCGAGCCAGTAGCGTGGCCCCAGCTCCGGCCAGCCGTAGTTGTCGTGCAGCAGCAGCCGCGCCGCCGAGAGCACGGCACTGAGCTCGACGCTCACCCGGCCGTGGCGGACGACGTCGGCCTTGCCGGGCACAAACCACAGCGTTCCGCCCCACGGCGCGGTCCGTCCACCTGCGTAGATGTTGCTGGCATAGATCGACCAGGTGTGCGAGTTCGTTCGGGCGACGCCGTCGACGGCGTAGGGGATGCTGGCCGTCCCGATCTGCATGCTGGGGGGCAGGAGCGCGCGGGCATCGTAGTCGGTCCACACGAGGATCTCGAGCGTGCCCTGGTTTCGGCACGGGCGCGTTGTGCCCGTCGGGTTCAGCCACAGGTCATAGGCGATGTCGAAGGTGACGTCGGAGGGGTGGGCGGCATAGGCGGTCACGCCGATCAGATGCGGCGGGATCGAGTCCAGCCGCAGCGGAAGCGGCAGCCGCGGCGAGGGCTTCGGCGAGCTGTCGGCATGGCACTGGTTGATGCCGTACAGCACGTTCGGATAGCCGCGCACCCAGGTGTAAGCGCTCGGCGCCAGGCATGTGGATTCGGTGCAGGGCGCCGTCCGCGCAAACCGGCCCGCGAGCGTCACGGCGCCGTCGGACCCCACAGACATGTTGAGTGAGCCCGCCTTCGCGGGACCACCGAGGTTCCACTCGTCGCCGTTCAGCTGGGCCAACCCGAGGATCGGGCCCGCCGCTGCGCAGCCCTGAGTCGCGGCGGGGCTCAACGGGCACTGCCCAGTCCAGCGCCACCGCTGCGCGTTTACGCCGGAGATCGGCAGCAGCGCGACGCCGTGGTCAGGCGATTTGGCGCTGCCGCAGCCAGCTAGAAGCAGCGTCGCGGCGAGCACCCCCATCGCCGATGCGACAGCTGACCGCGTCCCTGATCGCCTCACAAGGTGTCGAAGAACAGATGTCCGCCGCGGGTGATGACGGCGATTCCCTCGCCGACGACCGACGAGGTCGCGATCGGCCCGAACAGCCGTGAGTCACAACCGTCTGAGCGGTTGTCGGCCATTACGAAGTACTGGCCCGCCGCCAGCTTCGTGGTCCGTACCGGTGTTGAGCCGACCTGACCGAAGCGCGGGTCGTACCAGGCCCGGTTGCGAAGCGGCCGCCCGTCGACGAGGACGGTGTCCCCGACAGACCCAATCACCTCACCGGGCAGAGCCACGACCCGCAGCACGAGGTCACCCCCGCGACCTCCCACCACGGTGCAGGGCAGAGACCGCGGCGGGTGGAAGACGACGATCTCGCCGCGCCGGATGGGGCTTTCGAGAAGGCTCCACTTGAGCACCAGGATCCGGTCGCCAGCCTGCACAGTCGGTGCCATGGCGTCCCCGGACACGGTGAACGGCTGGACCACGAAGGCTTGGAGGAGAACCACTGCGAGCGCCGCCACGGCAACGAAGAACGCGATCTTTGCGAGCAGCGCGCGGCGGCGGCGCTGCCGCGGTCGATCGGTCGGCACCGACGACGCGGCAACGGCATCGCTCGGCCCGGTGGGAACAAGAACGGCGGCTTCGGGCTGCGGGCGACCCTGACGGTCGTCGACCACCGCAGATCGGGAAGCGCCGTCATCAACCGACGAGCCGGTCATCGATGAGCTCCCTTCCTGGCGGCGGCGGCGAGTAGCCGCTGCACGCCTTCGGCCTCGTCGTCGGCCAGCTCGCCGAAGGCGACGCCGAAATGCGTGCCGGTCCCATTGCTCTGCTGCCAGCTGATCCGGCCCACGACGTCGAGGCAGATCCGTGCGGCCTGTATCTCGGCCTCGAGCAGGAACGGCCGCCCGAGTATCGCGCCGGATGCGACGAGTGGGGGTGCTTCCGGCAGAACAAGCTGCACCCCGCGCTCGCTCAGATCGACGAGCCCGGCGGTGACCGTGGTTTGCTCGCACCGGATGTGCGCACGACCGACGACGCGCACCCGCACTCCGGCTCGGCGCTCGTCGGCGACCTTGCCGAGGCCGCTCGTGACGTTGTCGACCCGCCCGTGGCCGTTGGCAGCCGGCCTGGCTGTCGCAGCCGACGGTCCGTTTACGTGCGTTACGGTGGACGACCGGGCCGGCCTCGTCTGGAGCGGTTGGAGGCGATGTGGGCGACGCGCCCGGGAGCGTCGCCCGCCGACCGCCTCGATGCCCCATGTGCGCCGCTCTGAGGGCGAGGGATTGGACCAGTTCGCCGGCATGCGCCGGATGTAGGAAGTTGCGTCCTGGGCTGCCTCGGCGTGGAGCTGCGTGCCCCATCCCGCTGCCACCGACGCCGCCTGGGCAAAGCTCACCGTCACGGCGCTCGCGTCGTAGGGAAGGTCGAACAGGCCCGCGTCCTCGATCCAATCGGGACTCGCGGCGCTGATCGCCTGAGCGACGTCCGGCCAGCGGACCCTGGCGAGCAGGTACGGGACGCCGCGCTCGGCGAGCACGAGGTAGCGCACTTCGCCGGCGTCGCGCACTACTTCCGCCCTCGACGCGCGGACGGCGCTGGCACTAGAGCCTGCACCGGTCCGCGCGGTCGGCGTGATCCTCGGGACGCCGAGCCACCGCGACAGCCCGACCAACCCTCCCGTGTGAAAGCAATGACCATCGTCTAGCCACCTGTGCACGGCGGTACCGCTCCCTCGATTTCGGCCTGCGGCGAGCCTTGGGCGCGCCCATGCGCGAACGCCGCCCCGATGCTGTCGAGCGGGCTGCCGGCGTCAAGATCATCAAGCAAAATCGAACCCCATGTCCGTCGGCAGCCGCCGCGGCGCGACTCCGCCCCGCGTGCCGATCGCCAGGGCCCTGCGGCCGGTCCCGCGTACAGGCGGGAACGGCAATGTATGCAACGGCGGGGCTGAAGCCCGCGCTATTCTTCTCCGCGGCCACAGGCACATTTCTCCCTGGTGACCGCCGCGGTCTCTCCCCACCGGGTGACCCCCCATCGTTATCGACCTGTGCGGCGAAGCGGAGGCTCGCGGCTATTGACCGAGAGCGATGAGCTTCCCATCGTCCTGGGCCGCGTAGACGATGCCGTTCGAAACGGTCGCCTCACCGTCTGATCGCCCCGTCATGGTGTATTGACGCAGGGTGGCGCCGGTCGCGGGGTCCAGGAAGAGCAGGTTTCCACCGGCGCCGAAGGGCTCGACGAGCACTCCCGGCACGATCGTGATACCCGCCGACATGAAGCCGTTGATGCCCGTTCGCCATAGGAAGGCGCCGGTGGCTGGGTCGAGGGCGGAGATGTTTCCGAAGTAGCTCGTGCCGTTCAGGGTGGTGCCGCCCGCTGCCACGTACAGGCGCGACCCGTCCCAGGCGGCCGAGGCGATCGACCGCGGGCTTCCGCTGGGATCGGCGACCGTGGACTGCCAGACCGGTCCGGCAGCCAGGTTGGTGCGGTCCCACGCGTAGAAGATCCCGTTCTTGTTCACTGCCCCGATGAGCGAGCGGGCGACGCCGTTGATCGTGGCGGTGAACAGCGTTGGGGTGGCCCCGAAGTCGGCGTCGCCGTACTGCTGCGCCGACTTGGGCACCGTCCAGCTCGAGAGGACCGTGAGGTCGCTGGCGCGCAGCTTGACGATCGCGGGAGCCATCTCGTTGGGCGTGCAGCCGGTCGGTGTCCCCGTCGTCACGTAGATGCTGCCGTCGCTGGGGTCGACCGCCGGGGACGACCAGATCCCACCGCCCGTGCAACCGCTCTTCTCCATGAAGGCGGTGTGCTGGATGGCTCCGGTCGCGGCGTCCATCTGCACCAGGCGGCCGTTGACGAGCGGACAGTCACCGAAGGACGCGACCGGCTGGTAGATGCTCCCGTTGTAGAGGATCGGCGATCCCCACAGATAGTCGGCGGGCGGCGTACCGAGGTTCGTCTTCCACAGCAGAGCGCCCGTGAGCGCATTGACCGCATAGAAATTGTCATCGCCGCCGGGGAAGAAGTCGACGGAGGTGCTCCCGACGGTGCCGATCGTCGAAGTGCCGCTGATCCCCACGATCGGAGGCGAGCAGCTGTTGTCGATGTTCTGGCCGGTTGGGAACGTCCAGACGTCCTGACCGGCGAGTGACGTCGCGTGCTCGAGACCGTTCCAGTCGGCCCAGTACACCATGTTGTTGGCCACGATCGGCTGCGCGTAAGCGCCGACGCCGCCGGTCGCGTCTGTCCAGTGCAATTTGAGGGTGCCGACGTTACCGGCGGTGAGGCCGGTCTCTGACGGGTAGTACCCGCTACGGCCCAGGTCGGCGCGGTAGGTGGCGACCATCGTCACGGGTAGGGATCCCGCCTGGTAGGTGAACTGGTCCGCCGCGCTCGTCGCGCTGGTGCCGCCGGGCGTGGTGACCGTGACGTCGACGGGACCCGGCGATCCCACCGAAGGCGCGGTGGCCATGATCGTGGTGGGGCTGCTGATCGAGAACGTGGCGGGGTTGCCCGGCCCGAAGTCGACGGCCGTCGCGCCGGAGAAGTTCGTCCCGCCGATGACGACCGAGGTGCCGGCCGGTCCCCCGCTCGGGCTCACCGCGGTCACGGTCGGCGGCGGCGGCGTCACGTAGTTGTATTGGTCGGCGGGCGTCGTCCCACTCGTGCCGCCAGGGCCGGTGACGGTGATGTCGACGGGGCCCAGCGTGCCCGTGACGGGTGCGGTGGCCATGATCGTCGTGTCGTTGGTGACCGAGAACGCGGCCGCCTTGCCCGGCCCGAAGTCGACGGCCGTCGCGCCGGTGAACCCGGTGCCGGTGATCGTTACCGCCGTCCCGCCCGTGCTCGGTCCGGAGCCGGGGCTGACGGCGCTGACGCTAGGCGCCGGAGGCAGGGTGTAGGTGAACGTGTCGCCCGCGCTGGTGGCGCTCGTGCCACCGGCGGTGGCGACGGTCACGTCCACGGGTGCGGCCTGGCCGGCAGGAGATGTGGCCGTGATCTCGCTGTCGCTGACCACCGACACATTGGTGGCCGCAGCACCGCCGAACTTCACGCTGCTGGCCCCCGTCAGCCCCGTGCCGGTGATGGTGACCGCTGTACCGCCCGTGGTCGGCCCAGACGACGGGCTGACGCCGCTCACCGTTGGCGCCGGCGGCGGCGGCCCGGTCGTGATGCTCACGTTCTGGACCTGCTGGACGTCGTTGAATCCGCCGGTGGCGGCCGTGAATCCGACGAGCACCTTGGGGGGCAGCTTGACGTCGTAGACGAGCACCTGATTGCCGTCCATGGTCACGCTGATGCCCGTTGCGTCAGTGGTCACCACCACGTGATGGACGACGTTGCGCAGATACGGGACCGACGCGTTTGTGCTCACGTAGTTGAGGCTCTGCTGAGTGGTATTCGTGGTGGCGATGCCCACGAAGTTGCTCGAAGGGTCATTCGTGTTCTTCCACGTGTCGAATGACACGGCGAGGCCGGTGATCCCGGAGTAGCCCTCACCGCCGCCGTTGTCGCCCAGCGCGGTGGGCTTGGTCACGCTTGCATCAGCGAGCGTGAAGGTCAGCCCGTCGGCGCCGGTGTTGCTGCTGCTCGAGCCGAGAAAGACGTCGAAGGACGCCGTGATGCCGGCGCCGCCCACCGCTGTGGGGTAGAAGGCCGA
>JANWJC010000137.1 GCA_025449595.1 Acidobacteriota bacterium
AGTAGTGCAGGTGCTCCCCGGACCAGCCGAACGCGGCCTGCACGATGGCGTGCAGAACGGCGATCGTGGTGTCACCCGGGACGAGGAGGCGCCGCCAGATCAGCGGGCTGACCCCATGCACGACGGCCCGCAGCCGGTAGACGGTGGCGGGCGGGGCGCGGTCGGGCATGGCTCATCCTCACCCGGCCCTGATCCGCGGACAATGGTTCATTGTCTGCGACACTGGCCATGCACGCGGCAACGCGGCTCAGGTCAGCGGCCCGCACTACGGCATTCTCGCCGCGCAAGTCTTCTTCGGGCTCTGGCTTGCGCCGCTGGGTATCTCGCCTATCGGTCAGGGCTGTTCCCGAAGGCGCTCGGCATCATCCTCATCGTGGCCACGGCCAGCTACCTCACGGACGTCGTCGTGGCGTTCCTGCTTCCCGATCTTGCCGCGCAGATTCACCTCTTCCTGGGCATCGTGCCCGCGACTGCCGAGATCTGGATGGTCCTGTACCTGCTGATAGTAGGGGTGCGTTCCCCGCGGTCCGCAGCCCGCGCACAGGTTGCCACAGTGACCCCGATCGCGGCGTGAGGACCCGGACGGCGAGCTGATGGGCTTCGCCGGTCTCTACTCGTGGTGGCCCGATCGCTCCAAGCCCGACGACGACCCCGACAGGTGGGTGCTCACCGCGACGATCGTCACGTCCGACGCCGTGCAGACGCTCGCGGATATCCACGATCGCAACCCGGTCATCCTGCCGCAGCAGAAGTGGGAGCAGTGGCTCGACCCGTCCCTCGTAGGCGATCAGGCGCTCGTCGACGAGGCGGTGCGCGCCGGCGTAGCCGAGGCGTCGACTCTCACGTTCGACGCTGTGGCACCGTTCGGCGTGCGCGACGACGGGTCGCAGCTCATCCACCCACGGGCGTGACGCAGGGAGGCACCGAGAGCGCAGCGGCTCACGCGCGCGCACCATGGCGGCGATGCGCTCGAGCTGCAGGCCGGCGCATCGGGTGCCGTCGTCGCAGATCACGACGGGAAGCTGTGTCGTCCCCAGCTCGGTCGCCACCTATCGCCGCAGCGCTCTCGTTCTCGTCGACGTCGGCCGACGCGGTACCTGAGCGTGTTCGCGGTGCTCGTGCTCGTCTCCTCCGCGGACGCGGCGGCATCCTCTGGGGTCGCCTGTGGCGGCTGCTCCTGGCGTGCGCCGTCGTGATCGCGACCGTTGCCATCGCGATCGGTCTCGGCGTCCGCACGGCCCTTCCTCGTTGTCGCACCTACGCCCCTCTCGGGATGCCCGTCTGGCGATCGACGCGCGCTCCCGAGGGTGGTACGTCGCGGATCAGCGCGCACCGAGAGGTCACCAGCTGCGCCTCCGGTGACCTCCCTCCAGCCCCACTCCACGAGAGCCCCGACTCCCAGCACGAGCCACAGCGCGACGGAGCACTGAGAACTGGAACTGAGCAGCGGACTCGCAACGCATCCTCTGAGAGCCACCTCTCGGCGAGCACTCCCCTGACTCCCCAATGCAGCTCCCGAGAGCCATGCATGAGGGACGGGACAGCTGAATTTCCTGCACCTCAGAATTGACCATGCACGGGGGCATGGCATGCACGCCAGCGCCGCCGATGCCACACCGTCATGTGGTGCGGCGCAGACACGGCATCTGCGTTGCTGTTGAGAGACTACGGTGGGTTTCATGACGCAGTTGCGAGTTGCCCAGGTCGCTGACCTGTTGGGTGTGAGTGGTGACACGGTGCGTCGGCTGGTCACCTCCGGGGTGTTGTTGTCCGGCGGGCAGGACCCGTCGGGCCGGGTGACGGTGACGGGAGAGTCGGTCGCCGCGTATGCGCGGTCCCGGTCGGAGGCGGGCTCGGAGGGCGCGCGGGTGTCGGCGCGTAACCGGATCGAGGGGATTGTCACCGAGGTCAAGGTCGACGGGGTGATGGCGCAGGTAGAGGTCGCTGCGGGCCGGTTCCGGTTGACGTCGCTGATGACCCGGGACGCTGCGGAAGAGATGCGGTTGGCGCCGGGGGTTCCGGCGACTGTGGTGGTGAAGGCGACGAACGCGATCGTGGAACTGGGAGAGATCTCGGATGAGCAGTAACAGAACAGCACGACTGGCCGCAGCTGCGGCGATGTCGCTTGCGTTGACGCTGGTCGGCTGCGCGTCGGCGGCCCCCACCCCGGCGGCGACGTCGGAGACTCCTGCTGCGGCGGCGGGCGTGGTGCAGGTGGCTGCCGCTTCGGACCTGGAGTATGCGTTGGATGACGTGGTCGCAGAGTTCGCGGACGAGTATCCCGAGATCGAGGTTGCCGTCACCTACGGGTCATCCGGGAACTTCGCCACCCAGATCCGGCAGGGGGCTCCGTTCAGTGTCGGAGAGCGGAACATTTTGGGGGAGGTGGGCCGCGGTGGGGGGCTCGCGTGGGCTGTCGTGGTGGGGTACACACCCCAACCTGACGTCAGACCAAGTCCACGAATCCTGTCAGGTTGAAGTCCATTTCGGAGTTTCTTGACGGGCGTCACGGGGGTCTTAGATTCCAACCTGACACTCAGGATCAGGGGACGGTCATCAAGGGACAACGCGTCGGCTACACCCGGGTCAGCAGCCTGGACCAAAACACCGACCGCCAACTCGACGGCATCGAACTCGACCGGATCTTCACCGACCACACCTCCGGCAAGGATCTCCATCGCCCGCAGCTGGAGGCGATGCTCGCCTTCGTCCGCGACGGCGACACCATCCTCATCCACTCCATGGATCGACTCGCACGCAACCTCGATGACCTCCGCGCCACCGTCCGCGGCCTCACCGCCCGTGGAGTCCGGGTGCAGTTCGTGAAAGAGCAGCTCACCTTCACTGGCGAGGACACCGCGATGGCGACGCTGCTGCTTTCGGTCATGGGCGCCTTCGCCGAGTTCGAACGAGCCCTCATCAAGGAGCGGCACCGCGAAGGCATCGCGCTAGCCAGGAAGCGCGGCGCCTACCGCGGCCGCCGCAAAGCCCTCACCACCGACCAAGTCGAGCAACTGCACGCTGGCGCGGCCGCAGGCCAACCGAAAGCGGCGCTGGCTCGCGAGTTCGGCATCAGCCGAGAAACCGTCTACCAATACCTACGCCGACGCCTGAGCTGAGCCGACACCAACCTTCCGTCTCCCATTGCGGCTGGTGACAGCAGCGTTACCAGCACCCCTACTTCCACTCCGCGATCTGGGGCGACCCGGTGGAAATCACCGGCACATCGGTCACCCTGGGCCCCGACGACGGCGACATCTACATCTGGGCGCTCAGCTGGAACCAATGGAAGGCGAAATCGGTCGGCTGAGGGCAGCGACCAGGAACCAACTCTGTCGTTGTTCGCGGTAGTTGGCTCACGGGCGGCAAGGCAGCCCATCATCGTGGGCCCGGCACCCCGCCCGCCGGATGCTGGTCGCCACCCAGGTCACCCGCAGCTTCGCCCGTTCGTCGAGTTCACCGACACCGTCTGCCGGCACCGTTCCATCGGAGTCTGCTGCGGCGCACCGGGCCTGGGCCCCCGTCAGTCCGGACCTACGTGGGGTGCAGCCAAGGTAAGCCCAGAACCCGCCATGGAGCACGAGGCCTTCTACATCCTCGAGGGGGGCACGGCGACACGTTCCTCGACCAGACCCACGGCGCCGAAGACGACGACGGCGAGGGGCCGCCGTGGGGCATCCGGCGCCACGGTCGGGTTTCATCGACGACGGCTCACGGGATTCGCAACTCGAGGATGAGGCCGACACCTTCGCCTCCACGACACTGATTCCACCGGAGGTGGCCGGCAGCATCACCGCCATCCGTTCCCCGCAGGACGTCGAGGCCCTCTCTGCCACCATCGGGATCGCCCCCGGGATGGTCGCCGGCCGATACCAGTACGAGACCGGGGACTACACCAGGTTCAACCAGCTCCGGCGCACCGTGACGCACGAGCTGTTCCACGCCTCCTGACCCTCAAGGCGGCATGTCGCGTGAACTCCGCCACTTCCATCCGAAGCGGGTTGCACTCGCAAGTGCAACGGAGCACACTTACAGGTGCAACCACATCCCGCAGGGAGAGACCGATGGCAACCATCCTGGCCAGCACGAAGGACCGCCAGATGCTGGCGGCGACCCCGGCGGAGCTACATCAGGCGAAGGAAGTCGTCGACCTGCTGGGTACCCATACGAACCTCAAGCTCGGCCTGACCACGCCGCATCGCGAGGATCTGGTCGCTGTGCCCGAGGAACTGTCCAACATCATGGCCCGGATCCTGCGGATCGTTGCCACGGGCGGCACCGTCACCGTCGGCTCGATGCCCGAGGAACTGACCACGTCGACGGCGGCCGAGCAGCTGGGGATCTCTCGTCCCACCTTGATGAAGATGATCGACCGAGGCGAGATCCCGGCCCACAAGGTCGGCAGCCACACCCGCCTGCGCACCTGCGACGTCATGGCGTTCCGCGGCGAACGCCAGGCCCGGCGACGCAAGGCGTTCGAGGAACTCCGAGCCCTGGAAGACGAATAGGGCGGTCACATAGCGTCAGCGAAATGACATCTGTGTCGTTACGCTGACGCTATGTCGACACGCGTGCTGGTGGACGCCAACGTCCTCTACTCCAGGACGCTTCGGGACTGGCTCGCCCTGCTGTACCTGGAGAGCGACTCCTTCTTCTCCGTGTACTGGACCGAGGACATCCTCGCCGAGACGATGTACCACCTGCGCCGGGACCACCCCGACTGGCCAGGGCACAAGACCAGAGCGGTCAGCGACAAGATCCGGGCAGCCTTCGAAGGTGGTCGAGTCGAGGACTTCGTTCCCGACGGTTCCTTCGTCGGCCCCGACCCGCATGACCAACACGTGCACGCAGCCGCTCTCGCCTGCCGGGCCAGCATCCTGCTCACCGCCGATTCCGGTTTCTCGAGTTCCGCTGCGCAGGAAGCAGAGTCGCCCTACGAGGTGTACGTGCCTGACGACTTCCTCGTCCTCGTCGATGATTCCGTACCCAATATCGTTCGTGCGGTGGTCTCAAAACAGCAGCACTACTGGCTCACCCGGCACGGTCGGACCAACCTTCCGCAGGCCCTGATCTCGGCCGGCTGCCACGGCTTCGCCGACCGGGTCCGCAGACATCTTCAAGAGCTCGATGCTCGGGCCGGCTGACGCTGTACGCCCCCGTCGATGACCTACGCCCTGTGCGGATCGGTTCACCGTCCTACCCGTCCGTACCGTGGTCACGCGGTCCTCACCCCGGTGGATCAGCGACCTGCCCACCGAACCCACCAGTTCGCGGTCAACGATCGCGTTCCATAACGCGGGCCAGCTCCTTGAGCTGGGCGCAGATCGGCTCGACCCGAATGTGTCTCTGTACCGGTCGATGAATTCGACGATCAGCGGTGGGGGCGGTCGAGCTCGCGGCCACCGACTCCAATCGCTGCCCACTCCGAAGCATGATCCGAGCGGATTTCCTCGACCGGTCGCACCGCGCGCTCCCCGCAGCTCCTCGGGGTAGCTCCCGACCTTCTCGACATGACCCCATCCATCCGGAAGAGCCCGCCACCCAACCGATGTGGCGCGCGGCGCGCCGATTCCATCGCCCGGCAGCCCACGCACGGAGCACGCACGACGTCAGCCCTTGACCGGGCCCCCTGTGGGGGTGACGGCCAGCCAGACGCCGCCGAACTCGCTGACGTTGTTGCAGGTGACCTGGTCTTTGCCCTCGTTCGCGTAGAAGTACAGCGGATGCCCGGCGTAGGTGATTTGAACGGTTCCGTCGGTGCGTGGCGTGGTCGCTAGCAACCCGGCGGTGACACCGGTTCCGGCGGTGGCCGCACCGGTGGTCAGGACCGGGGGCCAGGCGACCGCGCACTGGTCGTAGCAGTCGGGTCGGGTGCCGTTCTCCTTGTCGAATAGGTAGATCGCCTGCCCGGTGCCGTCGAACAGGACGGGCCCGAAGTCGCTGCGGCCCACGGCGATCACCGGCTCGGCGGTTTCGGACATGGAGTGGTCGCTCATCTGCGTGCCGTCGGACATCGCGCCGCTCGGCATCATCGAGTGGTCGGTCATTTCGGCGCTGTCGGACATCGCGTCGGCGGTCATGGGGTGCTCGGTCATGGCCGGGCTGCCGGCCTCTGTCGACGTGGCGGTCGATGCGGCGGCCGGCGGGGCCGAGGACGGCGTGGAGGAGCCGGTCGAAGATCCACTGAGGGTGGTGCCGCATGCGGCGAGCACTATGGCGGAAAGTCCGAGCAGGGACAGCACGCGTCGCATGGGCCGACCGTAACGCCGGCCGGGTGCCGCGACCGCGTGACCGGACGCCGCCGTCACCGATCGGTAAGACCTGATGTGGCCACTTCAAGCCGCGGCCACACCGGCCGGTCGCCGGTTGGCTTGTTCTCCGATGGCTGCCCTCCGGGCCGGGTCGTCCGGAAGCTCGGCGGCGCAATTGTCCAGAGCGGCCGAGAGGGTGGATTCGCTGTGGCTGCAGGGCACCCGCACGCTGACCGAGCAGACCGAACAACTGTGGAAGCTGCCGCAGGTCGACGTCGGCGAGGCCTTCCGCAGATATGTGGATTACCTCCAGGACGGCTTGCGGCTCAACAGCGACGTCATGCTGAAGTGGTTCGGCGCCCTGACCTCGATCACCGACGCTGTCCGCGATCAACTGCAGGCGGTTACCGACTTCCAGCGTGACCACGGCCAGGCGATCAGCAGCTGGATCTCCAGTGAGACAGAGACCTTGTTGAACGCCGCGAAACGACAGGTCGAGCAGGTCGACCGCGTCCGGCAGGCCGAGCGGAACGGTGAGGAGCAGGCCGGCCAGGTTGACCGGGACACGGCCGGGGCCCCAGCGGGATAGGACACGCCCGGTCCGCGAGGAGAGAAGCTGATGAGCAACCCGCGGTACGGCTACAGCGACGTCCCGGAGAAGTGGGCTGCCGGATCAGCAACAACGGCGAGTTCATCCACGCCAACCCGGCCAGCGGCGGCGCCCAGGGCAACTCCACCGTCACCCACGGCTGCGTCAATCTGTCCCTGGACGACGCGCAGGCCTACTACGAATCGGCGATCTGGGGTGATCCGGTCGAGGTCACCGGCACCGACGTGCCGCTGTCCGCCGACGATGGGGACATCTACGACTGGGCCCTGAGCTGGGACGAGTGGACGGCGAGGGCCGCCGGCTGAGTCCGGGTGAGTGCATCGCTCCAGGTCAGGCAGGTCACGGTATCCGCGGCAGTGTCGTGGATACGACCCTTGCGTGACATCGGCTGGCGTTCCTGCCGGGGTGCGGCGGTCGATGGCGGCTTGACCGCGTCGCTGCGGCTGGTCGAACGCGCGGCCCGCGGGGTCCACCGTACGGAAATTACACTGTCGTTGATGAACGATGCGTGGGGTCGGGGAGGCGTGAATGGGGAGGGGAACGTGAATGGGGAGGGGAATCGGGGTTGAGCAAGATCCGCATGCTGGTGATCCCGCTGTCCCTGAGCATCGTTGTCGGGGTGAGCGGGCTGCTCACCGGCTGCGCCCAACCCGCCGTGTCCGGTTCGCCCGAACCGGTCGGCACGTCGGCTGAACCCGGCGCGACCACCCCCCGCGGCACGGCGATCCGGGCGCCCTCGTCGGCGAGCCCCACCGCGTCGAGCAGCCCCGCGTCGACGCCGGCCACCCCGCAGGGCCCTGCGGCGACGCCGTCGGCGGCCACCACCGCGCCATCGCCGACGGGTCTGGCCTTGCCGGCCCTGGCGCCGCCGTACGACACCGTCCTCGGCGGGCACGGCTCCGGCAGGGTCGCGTATCTGAGCTTCGACGACGGGCCGGGCCCGCAGACCGAGAAGATCCTGGACGTGCTGGCCGCGGCCGGCGTGCAGGCGACGTTCTGCCAGGTCGGGTCCCGGCTGGCTGACTACCCGGATACCGAGCGGCGGGTCATCGATGGTGGGCACACGCTGTGCAACCACAGCTGGTCCCACCCGGCCAAGCTGGACACGGCGCCGGCAGAGGGCATCAACGCGGAGATCTCCCGGACCCAGCAGGCCTTCGCCGCCCTGGGGGTGACCTCGCACTACTTCCGGGCACCGGACGGCGACTTCGGCCAGACCACCACCCTGCGGCAGGTGTGTCAGCTCAACCAGGTGGTCCCGCTGGGCTGGTCGGTCGACTCGCTGGACTGGAAGAAGCCCGGCGCGAAGGCCATCGTGGCGAACGTGCTCAGTGCCGTGCACCCGGGTGCGGTCATCCTGATGCACGACGCGGGTGGCGCCGACCGGAGCCAGACCCTCGCCGCCCTGCCCGACGTCATCAGCGGACTACGGTCGGCCGGCTACACGCTCGCCCCGCTGCCCGCGGGGGGTGTGGGCTGACCCGACCGGGGCACCGCCCGCGTTGACCGGCGCGGGGTCAGAATCGGCCCCCGGGCCTGTGCATCGGTTCGTCACGGCCGCGGCTTTCCTGGCCGACCGGGACTTGCCCATTCCGGCGTCTTCCACGACGAACAACTCGGCGGTCATCGTGGTCAGCTCATCGTCGGACCAGGCGCTTCCATTGCCCGCGCGGTCGGCCAGAACTCCTTCCAGTGGCTGATTTCCCATTCGTCGCGGGGATTGGCGCGGTCGACCAGTCGGTCCAGCAGGACCGGTCCGTCGACGCTGACGTGCACCACCACCACCAGTTCGGTGTCGGGCCACTGGTGCCGGTGCGCCGCTTTGAGCACGTAGCTTTCGTCGGCGAAGTACCGGCCGAACGGCGCGTCCAGGACGACCGAGGAGCCCACCGACAGGATGTCCCCGCAGACCCTGGGCAGGGTTTCGTATTCCAGTGGCAGCAGCAGCACCGACTGGTAGTAGGCGTTGTGGTCTCGGTCGCTGCGCGGGAAGCCGTTGGTCTCCAGCAGCAGTTCGGTGAATCGGGTCACCAGGGCGTCCTTGTCCAGGTATGCCGCGCCGCGCGGCAGGAACTTGGCGGCCAGCCGTTTCGCGGCGCGGCGGCGGGCCCCGTGCGGTGCCGCCGGTGGCCAGGTGCAGCCCGGTCAGGTTTCCAGCAGGGCGG
>JANWJC010000138.1 GCA_025449595.1 Acidobacteriota bacterium
AGAAGGCCTTCAAGGACACCAAGGTCTTGAAGGGTGTCGATCTCGAAGTACGGCGCGGCGAGATCTTCGCCCTGCTCGGATCGAACGGCGCCGGGAAGACGACGACGGTCAACATCCTCTCGACGCTGCTCAAGCCCGACCGCGGCAGTGCCGGCGTCTGCGGATTCGACACTGCGCGTCAGCCGGAACGGGTGCGTGAGGAGATCAGCCTGACGGGGCAGTTCACCGCCGTGGACGGCATTCTCACCGGCCGGGAGAACCTCGTGCTCGTGGCCAAACTGCGGGCCGTGGCCAACCCGGCCCAGGTGGCCGACGACCTGCTGCAACAATTCGGGTTGACCGACGCGGCCAACCGGCGGGTCGACGCGTACTCCGGCGGCATGGCTCGCCGGCTCGACATCGCCATGAGCCTGGTCGGCACCCCCGCTGTCATCTGCCTCGCCGAGCCGCCGACGGGACTCGACCCGGTGGGACGGCGCGAGGTCTGGAAGACCATCAAGAAGCGCGCCGGCGCCGGCACGACGATCCTGCTGACCACGCAATACCTCGACGAGGCAGAACAACTTGCGGACAGGATCGCAATCCTGCACGACGGGAGAATCATCGCCAACGGAACACTCGACGAACTCAAGCAGCTCTTCCCGCCCGTGACCGTCGAATATGTCGAAAAGCAACCAACGCTGGAGGAGATCTTCCTCGCCATCGTTGGCCGGAAGGTCGAGGAGGTGGAACGATGAAGGTTCTACGAGACACGGTCACACTGTCCGGACGCTCCATGCGCCACATCCAGCGCAGCCCGGACACGATCATCACGGTCGCGGTCATGCCGATCATGCTCATGCTGCTGTTCGTCTATGTCTTCGGCGGCGCGATCAGTGCCGGCACCGACAACTACGTGAACTACATGCTGCCCGGCATCCTGCTGATCGCCATCGCCAGCGGCGTCTCCTACACCGCCGTGCGGATCTTCAACGACACGCAGAAGGGCATCGTCGCACGATTCCACTCGATGCCCGTCGCCCGCTCATCGGTGCTGTGGGGACATGTGCTGACCTCGATGGTGTCCAACGCGATCTCGCTGGCCATCATCATCCTGGTCGCCCTGGTCATGGGCTTCCGGTCCGGCGCGGACCTGACGGCCTGGCTCGCCGTGGCCGGCATCCTCGCCCTGTACACCCTCGCCCTGACCTGGCTGGCGGTCATTCCCGGGCTGACGGCGAAATCCATCGACGGCGCCGCCGCGTTCTCCTACCCGCTGATCTTTCTGCCGTTCATCAGTTCCGCGTTCGTCCCCACCGCCAGCATGCCGACCCCGGTCCGCGTATTCGCGGAGAACCAGCCCGTCACCGCCATCGTCGAGACGATCCGTTCCCTGCTCAGCGGCCAACCTGTCGGCGCCGGCATCTGGGCCGCACTCGCCTGGTGCGCCGGAATCGCGCTTGTCGCCTACTTCTTCGCCATGCGGGCCTACCGACGAGTCCCGTAGCCGAACCGGCGGGCGGTCACGGGACGAACCGGTAGCCCATGCCCGGTTCGGTGAGCAGGTGCCGGGGGTGAGCGGGGTTGTCCTCGAGTTTGCGGCGCAGGTGCGCCATGTACTGCCGCAGGTAGTGAGTCTGGGTCTGATACCCGGCGCCCCAGACCTGTTGGAGCAGATGGGTTTGGGTGATGAGCTTGCCGGGGTTGGCGGTGAGGATCTCCAGCAGCTGCCATTCGGTGCGGGTCAGGTGCGGGGGTTCACCGTGGGTGGACCGGACGCTGCGGTCGGTCGCGTTGATCCGGTGCCGACCGATGGTGATCCCGGTGACGTCGGCGGGGCCCCGGCGCCGGGTGACGGCGCGGATGCGGGCCAGGAGTTCGTCGAGGCTGAACGGCTTGGTGACGTAGTCGTCGGCGCCGGCGTCCAGGGCGTGCACCTTGTCGGAGCTGGCGGCGCGTCCGGACAGCACGATGATCGGCACCGCGGTCCAGTCCCGTAGCGACCGGATGACGTCGACGCCCTCCATGTCGGGCAGGCCCAGGTCGAGCACGACCAGGTCGGGCGGGTGGGTGGCGGCCGCGTGCAGCGCGCCCGTGCCGTCGGCGGCGGTGTCCACGTCGTAGCGACGGGCGGCGAGGTTGATGCGCAACGCCCGCAGCAGGTGCGGTTCGTCGTCCACGACCAGCACCCGGGTCGACGTCGCCGCGCCGTTGGCGTGGGGGTCGCGGCTTCCTGGGTGGTCGGTCATGCCCGGCCCTCCTGGTGGGGGCGGGGCCATTCGTCGCTGTGGTCGACCAGGACCGGGGCGACCCGGTCGTCGTCGGGCACCGGCGTGTTGGGCAGGTCGGCGATGGGCAGGGCCACCGTCATGGTCAACCCTCCGCCCGGGGTGCTTTCGGGGGTCAGGGTGCCGCCCATCGCCTCGGTGAGGCCTCTGGACAGGGCCAGGCCCAGGCCCAGGCCGGTGGTGTTGTCGGTGTCGCCGAGGCGTTGGAACGGCAGGAACACCTGGTCGTGGTGTTCGGCGGGGATGCCGGGCCCGTGATCCACGACGCGCACCTCGACCCGGTCGCCGTGTTCGCTGACGGTGATCTTGGGGGGTCGGCCGGCCGGGCTGTAGCGGATGGCGTTGGCGATCAGATTGGCCAGTACCCGTTCCAGCAGGGCCGCGTCGACGGAGACGTCCGACATGTCGTCGGCCTCGGCCACGATGACGTCCCGGCCGGCCTCCCCCAGGTCGTCGAGCGCCCGGGGGATCAGCTCGACCACGCTCAGTGGCTGCCGGTGGATGGCCATGCCCCCGGCCTGCAGCCGGCTCATGTCCAGCAGGTTCTCCACCAGCCGGGTCAACCGGTCCAGGGATTCCTCGGCGGTGGACAGCAGCTCGTTCTGGTCCCCTTCGTCGAACGTGACATCGGGGCTGAGCAGGCTGGTCACCGCGGCCTTGGCCACGGCCAGCGGGGTGCGGAAGTCATGGCTCACCGCAGCGAGCAGGGCAGTGCGCAGTCGGTCCACTTCGGCCAGGTCCCGAAGGGCAGCCGCCTGCTCGGTGAGCCGTTCCTGCCGCAGGGCGACGGCCGCCTCGGCGGCGAACGCCTCCAGCACCCGCCGGTCGCCGGCGGCCAGCACCGGCCCGCGCAGGACCAGGCTGAGAGTGTCGTCGATCGGCACGTCGACCGCACCGTCCGCGGGAACAGCGCAGGGCGGGCCGCCCACGCAGGCCGCGACCTGCCAGGCCTGCCGTTCGTGCCGCAGGCCGGGGCCGGCCGCGGTCTCGGGGACGCGTTCCAGCAGGGTCACGCTGTCCTGCGCGAAGGCTTCTCGGACCTGTTCCAGCAGCGCCGGCAGGGGCCGTTCCCCGCGCAGGACGCTGCCGGCGAGGGTGGACAGGGTGGCCGCCTCGGCCTGGGCCCGAGCGGCCTGTCCGGTGCGTCGAGCGGCCAGGTCCACGACCAGACTGACGGCCACCGCGACCAGCAGAAAAGCCAGCAGCGCGAGCAGGTTCTCGCCCTCGGCGATGGTGAAATGATGGATGGGCGGGACGAAGAAGTAGTTGAGCAGGAGGAACCCGGACACCGCGGCCAGCAGCGCCGGCAGCAGCCCACCGACCAGAGCCACCGCGACCACACCCAGCAGCAGGGCCAGGATGTCGCTGGGCAGGCTCAGCTGTCCACGCAACAGATTCAGGCCCAGGGTGAGCAGCGGCATGCCGACCACGGCCAGGACGTATCCGACGGCCCGCCGCCGCGGCGTCAGCGCACCGCGGCCGGCGAACCGTCCTGCCCGGCGGCCCGGGCCGGCCTGCTCATGCGTGACCAGGTGCACGTCGATCGCCCCGGACCCGGCGGTGGTGGTGACGCCGACCCCGCGGGCGAACAATTGCGCGAACCGGCCGCGCCGACTGGCCCCGAGGACGAGCTGGGTGGCGTTCACCCCACGGGCAAAATCCAGTCGCGCGCTGGGGATGTCGCTGCCGATCACCTGGTGGTAGGTGCCGCCCAGGCTCTCCACCAGGGTGCGTTGCCGGGCCAGGTGCAGCGGGCCCGACCCGGCGAGCCCGTCGGCCTGCGCGATGTGCACGGCGACCAGGTCCGTGCCCTTGGTGCGGTCGGCAACTCGCGCGGCCCGCCGGATCAGGGTATCCCCCTCCGGCCCACCGGACAGCGCGACGACCACCCGTTCCCGAGCCTCCCAGGTGTCGGTGATGTGATGATCGGCCCGGTACCGGTCGAGCTGGTCGTCGACCTTGTCGGCGAGCCACAGCAGCCCGAGCTCGCGCAGCGCGGTGAGGTTGCCGACCCGGAAGTAGTTGTTCAGGGCGGCGTCGACCTGGTCGGGGACGTAGATGTTGCCGTGCGCCATGCGGCGGCGCAGGGCCTCCGGGGTCATGTCGACCAGCTCGATCTGGTCGGCGAGACGGACGATCTCGTCCGGAACAGTCTCCCGCTGGGCAACGCCGGTGATCTCGGCGACCACGTCGTTGAGCGATTCCAGGTGCTGGATGTTGACGGTCGTGATGACGGTGACACCGGAGTCGAGCAACTCGACGACGTCCTGCCAGCGCTTCTCGTGCCGGGACCCGGGGACGTTGGTGTGCGCCAGCTCGTCCACCAGGGCGACCTGTGGCCGGCGGGCCAGTACCGCGTCCAGGTCCATCTCGGTGAACCCGGCGCCCCGGTAGGACACCGTCCGACGGGGCACGACTTCGAGTCCCGCCAGCAGAGTCTCGGTCAACGGCCGGCCGTGGCACTCGGCGAGGCCGACCACGACGTCGGTGCCCCGCTCCAATCGCCGGTGACCCTCCTCGAGCATCTTGTAGGTCTTGCCCACGCCGGGGGCGGCACCCAGGTAGACGCGCAACTGCCCCCGTCCTCCCATCGCGCGCCTCCTGTCCGCTCGCCCGTTCCGGCGCCCTTCTCAAGCCCGGTACGGGTACTGCTGATCCAACTCCATGTTCAGCTCCAGCACATTGACCGTCGGCTCGCCGATGAAGCCCAGAACGCGGCCCGTGGTCTGCTCTTCGATCATGGCCTGCACGGTCACCACGTCGATCCCTCGGGCG
>JANWJC010000139.1 GCA_025449595.1 Acidobacteriota bacterium
CCGGGGTGGGCCCGGCGGCCGGCGCGGGCGCCGTCGTGGTCATGGCGGCACCTGGGTGACCCGATCCCCGGCCCGTCGGGCCCGGGCGGGGCCGGAGGGAGGGGCCGCCGCGACGTCGCGGTCCAGGGCCACGAGGGCGTGGTACGCGGCCACGTCCCCGGCCCGACCGCCGTAGCTCACCTCGTCGAACGCCCGCGCCCCGTCCCGCAGCGCCGCCGCCACCACCGGCAGGACGGCCCCGCCGGCAGCGGCCGCCTCGTCTGCGGTACGCCCGGGCCGTACGTCGAGCAGCCCACGCTCCTCCAGGTCGCGGACGACGGCCCGCAGCCGTTCCCGTACCGCGTCGGACCAGTCCTCGCGCGCCGCGGCGACATCGGCGCGGCGGCGGTGCTCGGCGGCGGTGGACCCGCGCTCGGTGGCATCGAACACCGACCGGTCCGATCCGGCGGTCCGGCGCACCGGGCCCATGCGCCAGCGCACGACCGCGAACCCAGCCACGACGAGCACGACAAGGGCGAGCACCCCGAGCCAGCCGCCGGGGCTGTGGTCGCCCACCTGGGCGATGCCGGCGTTGATCTTGTCGAGCAGCCACTGCAGCAGGCGCAGCAGGATCGGCTGGTCGGACTGGTGGTACGCCGGATCGGTCAGCTCGCGCCGGGCGAGGTCGGCGGCCTGCTCCCGGCCCAGGGTGACCGGTGGCTCGGCAGCCACCCGGCCCAGCAACGCCGGCAGCGCCAGCAGCACGGGCATCGGACTCAGCCGAGCCCGGCGGCGCGGCCGAGCTCGATGTCCAGCGCCTCGCGCCGGATCCGCTGGTCGACGTACTGCAGCGCTGTCACGCCGGCCATGAACGGCATCGTGACAAGGCTCGAGACGAAGGTGCCGAGCCCGATGGCGGCAAGTGCGAGCCACCAGAAAGCGCCGGTCGAGGGGAACGCGGCGCCCAGGACTATGCCGCCGATCGCGAACGGCAGCGTCAGCACCTGCCCCACGACCCCGGCGATGATCTGCGCGAGGAGGTAGATGCCGCAGATGCGCCACCAGCTGCCCGTGACCAGCCGGGCGGAGCGGCGCAGCGCGGTCCTCACGCCGGCCTTCTCCAGCATCACGACGACCGGCGCCAGCAGGAACCGGACAGCGAGCCACGCGGCGCAGACCAGGGCGGCAGCACCGAGGACGAGCCCGAGCAGGATGCCGACCACGGCGTTGGCGCCTCCGACCAGGATGCCCAGCAGGACCGCCACCGCGAGCCCGCCGATCGCGATGCCGCCCACGATCAGCCCCAGCAGCAGCGTCAGCCCGATCAGGGTCCAGAGCCTGGGACGCGCGGCCCGCCACGCCTGGCCGGCGCTCATCCGGCGCCCCAGGACCGCCTGCCCGACCACGACGGTGAGCAGGCCGGTGGCCAGGATGCTCACCGGCACGGAGAGCAGCACCCCCACCAGGGACGTGATGTCCCCGCCTCCGCTGACGAGCGTGGTCGGGTCGGCTGAGGGTTCGGTGGGGTCGGAGAGGGCCGAGCCGACAGAGGCCAGCGACTGGAACGATGCGAGGTTGGTGACGAACGAGAGCACCAGCAGGACCAGCGACAGGGCGGCCGACAGCCCCAGGACGGTGCGCGGATTGCGGCGAATGTAGCCCAGGGCGCCGTCCAGGATGTCCGACACCCCCAGCGGACGCAGCGCCACGATCCCGGGCCGGGGAGCCTGCGGCGGCGGCGCCCAGTTGCTGTACTGAGGTCCGTACCCGGGCGGCCCGTACGCCTGCGGCGGGTACCCAGGCGGCGGGTACCCGGGCGGCCCGTATCCAGGAGGCGGGGGTCCCGTGGCGCCGTACCCTGGTGGCGCTCCTGAGTAGGGCGCGTCGGCCGGACCGGTGGGCGAGGTCCAGCCACCGGCCGGGGTCCAGCCCGGGTTCGGGTCGGGGTGCTCGCTCACGTACGTCCTCGTCTGCCGGTGTCGGCGCATCGTGTCACGAACCGGGGCACCGAAACACGCAGCGTGACCGTTGGAACCGGGTGCCCTGCTCGGTACGTCACTCCATCAGACCAGGACGCGTCCGGCATGCCACCATTCGCCGCAGGACGGATGGGAAACAGGACGGTGTCAGCATGAACGCGATGAAGGGCCGAGTGCTGGTCGTCGACGACGACACGGCGTTGGCGGAGATGCTCGGGATCGTGCTTCGCAGCGAGGGCTTCGAGGCGATGTTCTGCAGCGACGGCAACCAGGCGCTGAACGCGTTCCGCGAGAGCCGCCCCGACCTCGTCCTGCTCGACCTGATGCTGCCCGGCCGCGACGGCATCGATGTCTGCCGCGCCATCCGCGCCGAGTCCGGCGTCCCGATCGTGATGCTGACGGCCAAGACCGACACCGTGGACGTAGTGGTGGGGCTCGAGAGCGGCGCCGACGACTACGTCATGAAGCCCTTCAAGCCCAAGGAGCTCATCGCCCGGGTCCGGGCCCGGCTGCGCCAGACCGGCGACGGCAGCCAGGAACAGCTCGACATCGGGGATCTGTCGATCGACGTCGCCGGGCACTCGGTACGCCGCGACGGGGAGGCGATCTCGCTGACCCCGCTGGAGTTCGACCTGCTCGCAGCCCTGGCCCGCAAGCCCCGGCAGGTGTTCAGCCGCGAGGTGCTGCTGCGCGACGTGTGGGGCTACCAGCACGCGGCCGACACCCGCCTGGTCAACGTCCACGTGCAGCGGCTGCGCAGCAAGATCGAGCACGATCCTGAGCGCCCCCAGATCGTGATCACCGTCCGCGGGGTCGGCTACAAGGCCGGCCCGCCGTGACAGGTTCATCGGCGACACTGGTGTCATGAAGCGCCCCACCGCGATCCGCAACGTGGTCGTGGACGCCCTCGGTACGACGGTGCGCCCGGCGACCTCGCTGTGGCGCGGCTCGCTGACGCTACGGGTCGTGTCGACCACGCTGCTGCTCTCGCTGGTCTTCGTCGGACTGGTCGGCGCGCTCATGCTCAACCGGATCACCACCGGCCTGCTCGACGCCAAGGAACGATCTTCGCTCGGGGAGGCGACAGCGGGCCTGAACGAGTCCGTGCAGGCGCTGGACTCCGCCGACTCGACCACCACCCCCTCGCAGCGGGTGGACTCGGTGATCCTCAACCTGGCCCAGCGCGCCGGCAACCCGGGACTGTACGACGTGCTGCTGCTGGCCACGCCCCCCAAGCCCGGCGACGCGCCCGAGCGCGGCACGCACCTTGTCGCGGAGTCCAGCGTCCCCGCGGCGCTGCGCACGGCGGTGCAGCACGGCGGGACCCAGGCCTGGACCTACCACGAGATCAGCTATCTGGACGGCCGGACCGTGCCCGGCCTGATCGTCGGCTCCCGGATCAACGTGGCGCCGCTGGGCCCGTACGAGCTCTACTACCTGTTCCCGCTCACCAACGAGCAGGACACCCTCGACCTGGTCCGTCGCACGGTGCTGGGTGTCGGTGCACTGCTGGTCCTCACGCTCGGGCTGATCGCGTACGTCGTCACCCGGCAGGTCGTCTCCCCGGTGCGGATGGCGGCCGAGACCGCGGCGCGGCTGTCCGCGGGGCACCTCACCGAGCGGATGAAGGTGAAGGGGGAGGACGACCTCGCCAAGCTCGCAACCTCCTTCAACGACATGGCCGCCAGCATGCAGGAGCAGATCGGCCGGCTCGAGTCGCTCTCGCGGGTGCAGCAGCGGTTCGTGTCCGACGTCAGCCACGAGCTGCGCACCCCGCTCACCACGATCCGGATGGCTGCCGACGTGCTGTTCGAGGCGCGCCAGGAGTTCAACGGTGCGACAGGGCGCTCCGCGGAGCTGTTGCAGACGCAGCTGGACCGGTTCGAGGCGCTGCTGTCGGACCTGCTGGAGATCAGCCGGTTCGACGCCGGTGCGGCCGTCCTGGACGTCGAGCCGACGGACCTGCGCGACCTGGCGCGGACGGCCGTCGAGTCGGCGATGCCGCTGGCCGAGCGCCGCACCTGCCGGCTCGACCTGGTGCTGCCGACGCGGCCGGTCATGGTGGAGGCGGACCCGCGTCGCATCGACCGGGTGCTGCGCAACCTGATCGTCAACGCGATCGAGCACGGGGAGGGCGCGACCGTCATCGTCACAGTGGCCCTGGACCCGGTCGCCGGGTCCGCGGCGATCGGCGTGCGGGACCACGGGGTCGGGCTGCGGCCCGGGGAGTCCTCCCTGGTGTTCAACAGGTTCTGGCGCGCCGACCCGGCACGGGCACGGTCCACGGGCGGCACCGGGCTGGGCCTGTCGATCGCGTTGGAGGACGCCCGGCTGCACGGTGGCTGGTTGCAGGCGTGGGGAGCGCCCGGGGCCGGTACGCACATGCGGCTGACGCTGCCCTGCACCCAGGGCGTCCCTTTCCTGACGTCCCCGATCCCACTGGAGCCGCAGGACCCCATGGCGCTGTCGGCACGCCGGCTGGCCCCGTACCTCGTCGGCCGCCGCATCGACCCCTCGACCCGTCCCTCGGCCACCGACGGCACGAACGGCACGAACGGCACGAACGGCACGAACGGCACGACGGGCACGAACGGCGACGCCGCGGCAGCGGCACCGGATGCCGGCACGCAGGTGCGGTCGTGACCCGGCCCGGCCCTCGCTGGTGGCGCACCGGTGGGCTGCTGGCCGTGGCGGCGGCGGTCCTGGCCGGCTGCGCGTCGATCCCGACGTCCGGGCCGATCCACGAGGGACCAGCGGTCGCTATCGACAACCAGGAGCTGATCTACCGGGCCATCCCGCAGCCACCGCAGCCCGGGATGAGCCCGGAGGAGCTGGTGCTGGGGTTCCTCGCGGCGTCGAGCTCGGCCGGTGACGGCTACAGCGTCGCGCGGGAGTTCCTCACGCCCGCCGCGGCTTCGAGCTGGAACCCGCTGAGCCAGGTCCGGGTTTACGACAACAGCGGGATCCAGACCCGGCTGACCGCTCCGGGCGCGGTGTCGGTGACCGGGACCGAGGACGGCGTGATCGGGTCGGACGGCGGGTTCGTCGTGGCCGAGGCCGGCAAGAAGTTCCAGGCCGGCTATCGGCTGGTGCGGGTGGGCAAGGACTGGCGGATCGCGGCCCTGCCGAAGGGGCTGGTCCTGGGCAGCGGCGACATCGAGCGCGAGTTCCGTACGTACGACCTCTACTTCTTCGACCCGACGTTCTCCGTCGTCACCCCCGACGCCGTGACGGTGCCGGTCACCGGTGCCGGCGCGGCGACCGTGCTGGTCAGCAGTCTGCTCAGCGGGCCCACCAGCTGGCTTGCCCCCGCGGTCCGCACCGCCTTCCCGGAAGGGACCACGCTCACCCTGGACTCGGTGCCCGTCGTGTCCGGGGTGGCCCAGGTGGACCTGTCCCCGCAGGTGCTGGAGGCAAACGACCAGGCGCGGCAGGCGTTGTCGGCGCAGCTGGTCTGGACCCTGCACCAGCTCCCGAACGTGACCGGGGTGGCCATCACCGTCGGGGGCCAACCCCTCCCGATCCCCGGTGTCGGTCCGGTGCAGAGCGTCGACTCCTGGCAGCGGTACGACCCGGACGAGGCGGGCTCCACGGGCGACGCCTACGCGGGCGCGTCGACCGGCTTGGTACGGCTGGGCGCAGACGGGCGGTTCCAGCGCGCCGCGGGGGCGGTCGGCCACGGCAGACCGCTGTTGATCGCCCCGTCGGTGTCGCTGGACGAGAAGACCGTCGCCGGTATCACCCCGGACCGCCGTCAGCTGTGGACGCAGCTGGCCGCCGGCGAGACCCCACCGGTCCTCGTCGGTCGCGGCACCGACCTGTCCCGGGCCAGCTTCGACCGCACCGGCGCGCTCTGGTGGGTCGATCGCGGCAGCGGAGTCTTCATCCTGCAGAACGGCCGACCCACCGCGCGCGTCCCCATCGTCGGGCTGCCGGCCGGCATGACGTCGTCCGCCATCGAGGGCGTCTCGATCGCCAGGGACGGGACCCGGGCGGCCCTGCTGGTGCGCCGTGGCGGCGCAGTGGAGCCATGGGTGGCCCGGATCGAGCGCGACGGCACGAACGTACGACTGGCCGCACCGCGCCGCCTGGAGATGAGCGTGACCGACGCGCTCGACCTGGCCTGGGAGGCGCAGGACCAGCTCGCCGTCCTCGGCACCTCCACCCGGAACGGCCTGGGGCTGCAGGTGTTCGTGATCTCCGACGGGTTCAGCCAGACCCAGTCCCAGCCGGCCGTGCCGGGTGCCACGTCACTGGCAGCGGCACCGGGAGCCGCGACGCTGCTGGGCGTCGGCGGGAAGGTCTACGTGCAGAACCCTGACGGTTGGACCGCGCTGGGAGCCGGCAACGACCCGGCCTATCCCGGTTAGAACCGGTCGGGGCCACCGAGGCTGTGGACGGACCCACCGCATGGGTCCGGCGCCGTGCCAGCCTGCCGAGGTGGATGTAGCACCGGGACAAGCCCGCGCGAGAAGGACCCTCGTGCCCGGGCCGGTCCGGTCGCTGCTGGCGCCGCTGGCCCAGGTCGTGACCGGGCGCGAGTGCGTCGGGTGCGCCCGCCCCGGCTTCGACCTGTGCCAGGGGTGCCGGACCCCGTTGCGGCGCGGCGCGCGACGCGCGGACCCGACCCCCTGCCCGCCGGGCCTGCCGCCGACGTACGCCGCGACCGCGTACGAAGGCCCGGTGCGCGAAGCCGTCGTCGCTCTGAAGGAGCGTGGCCGCACCGGCCTGCTCCAGCCCCTCGCCGACGCACTCACCGCCTCGGTCGCCGCGACGGTCCTGGACCGCACGACCACTCCCCGGTCGCTGCTGCTCGTCCCGGTGCCGTCCTCGCCGGACGCCGCCCGCTCGCGGGACACCGCGGCCACCCTCGACCTGGCACGGACCGCCGCCCGTGGGCTCTGCGCCGTCGGGCTGCCCGCGCGCTGCTGGCCGGTGGTTCGTGCGGTACGCCGCCGCGCGGACCAGACCGGGCTCACGTCGCAGGGCCGCGCGGAGAACCTGGCGGGGTCGATGCGCGCGAGCGCCGGCCGTCGGTTCCCGGCCGGTTACGACGTCGTCATCGTCGACGACGTCGTGACCACCGGCGCCACGTTGGCCGAGGCCGCGCGGGCACTGCGGGCCTGCGGCATCGAGGTGATCGGGTGCGCGGTCGTGGCGGCGACGGCGCGACGCCACCACCTGCAGCCCGGCTGACACCCGGCGCCCGATCGGGGCAGGAGCGCTCGCGCGACAGTGTCGCGGGCTAGCCTGGCCATGTGGCACCCATCCGGGTCCGTGGTTGCGTACGTAGGGACTTCCGGTCGCCGGCGGTCCCCACGCACAAGCCGATGCCAGCCGCAGGCGAAACGGCCCACGTAAGGCGACTTCTCGTCGTTCGATCACGGTGCGGTTTAGGAATAAGCCCTGCCCCGCCGATGGACAAGACATCCATCGTCTCCGGGAGAAGGGGAGTAGTCGCAACAAGCCCGACCGGGCGCGGCGAGACCCTCAGCAGGCGGATGTGGGGTCGAAGACCAGGTCGGCCGGGTGGGTGTCACACCAGCTCTGCGCTCCCAGGACGGATGAAGGGGTTGATCGGCACATGAGCACCGAAGTCGACATCGTCGTACGAGGACGGCACCTCGACCTGACCCAGAAGTTCCGAGATCACGCGCAGGACAAGCTCGCTCGCATCGCCAAGTTCGGGGTCGAGCTCACCCGCATCGACGTCGAGGTCAGCAAGGAGAACAACCCGCGGTTGGCGGACCGCGCCTTCGCGGTGGAGCTGACCTGTCGCGGGCGCGGCAACGTGATACGCGCCGAGGCCCGGGCCGAGGAGAAGTACGCGGCCCTGGACATCGCCTACGGACGGCTCGAGGAGCGGGTCCGGCGCGCCGTCGAACGCCGCCACACCCGTGGTCGCCGCGGCCCGGCCGGCAGCAGCGTTCTCGATGACGCCGCGGCGGCGTTGCTCGCGGTCGACGGCGCAGCCTTGGCGACGGACGAGGAGTCCGACGCGGACGTCGTCTACGAGGACGGACCGGTCGTCGTACGGGAGAAGACACACGCCAGCGCCCCCATGTCGGTGCCCGACGCTCTGCACGCCATGGAACTGGTCGGCCACGACTTCTTCCTGTTCCAGGACAGCGGCAGCGGTTGTGCCACCGTCGTCTACAAGCGTCGCGGCTACGACTACGGCCTGCTGCGACTGGACCTGCGCCTCGCCGGCGGCGGGTTCGGCAGCGATCACGAGGCCCTGCCGGCCGTCGGCTGAGGGAGCGCGGGCGGTCTGTGCCATCAGCGCCTCACACCTCTCGAGCTGCTGACAGGATCAGCCCGAGAGGGAAGGACCGTCATGGCGACTGACGCCGTTCGCGTGCTCGTCGTCGACCGCCAGCCGCTGATGCGCCGCGGGGTCGTGGCCGTGCTCGCCGACGAGCCCGACCTCGACGTGGTCGGCGACACCGCGGACTCCGACCAGGCCTTCGAGCTCGCCTTCCGGCTGCGTCCGGATGTCGTGCTGCTGGACCTGGACCTGGCCGGCGGCGGCGTGGTGGCCTGCGAGCGGCTGCGCATCGCCCTGCCCGACGTCCCGCTCGTGATCCTGGCCTCCGCCGAGGACGACGCGGACCTGGTCGGTGTCGTCCGCGCCGGGGCCCGCGGCTACCTGCTGCGTGACACCTCCCCGGCCGAGCTGGCCGATGCCCTGCGCACGGTCGCTGCCGGGCGCTCGCTGCTGTCCCCGGCCATGACCTCGCGGCTGCTGGACGAGTTCGCGGTGCTCGTGCGCCGCAACGACGCCTCCGGCGAGGGGTCGGCCACCCTGTCACCGCGGGAGCGCGAAGTGCTCGCCCTTGTCGCAGAGGGGCTCAACAACCGCGCCATCGCCGAGCGGCTGTTCATCTCCGAGAACACCGTGAAGAACCACGTCCGCAGCATCCACGAGAAGCTGCAGGTCCACTCGCGGATGGAGGCCGTCGTCCGGGCCGTACGCGACGGCGTCCTGGCGATCGGCTGACCGGTCACCCGTGGCACGACCGACCTCTCCGGCACCGCTGTCCCTGTCGGCCGACGACGTCCGCGTCATCGCGCTGCGGGCGCAGGGACTGCTGGGGTCGCCGTACCCGGTCGCGGGCGCCTCGGCGGCCCGCGCCGGCCTCGTCCGCCGCACCGCAGCGGTCGACGCGGTGCTGCGCCACCTCGGTGCCGTCCAGCTCGACACCATCAGCGTGCTGGCCCGCAACCACGAGCTGGTCCCGTACGCCCGGCTCGGCGCCGTGGGCAGGGACGCCGTGGAGGCTGCGTACTGGGGCAACGGGCGGGACCGCGACCACCCCGGCCCGGTGCGCTCGTTCGAGTACTGGTCGCATGCCGCGTGCATCCTGCCCGTGGAGGAGTGGCCCTGGTTCGCGTTCCGCCGCCGCTCGTACCAGCGCCTCGGGGTGCGCTGGCACGAGGTGCCGCGCGGCGCGCTGGACGTCGTACGCGGCCGGCTGCGCGACGACGGACCGCTGACGACCGCTGACCTCGGCGGCGGGCGGGCCGGCGGGGAGTGGTGGGACTGGTCGGAAGCCAAGATCGCCGTGGAGTGGCTGCTCGACATCGGTGAGGTGGTCTGCACCCGGCGCGTCGGCTGGCGCCGCGTGTACGACCTCGCCGATCGCGCCATCCCCGCCGAGCTGCGCGAGTCGGTGGTGGACCCGACCGACGCGGACTGCGTGCGCGAGCTGCTGGCGCGCTCGGCCCGGGTCCTGGGGGTCGGCACGGTACGAGACCTCACCGACGTGCACCGCCTCGGCACCCGGCACGTCCCGCGCGAGCAGCTGCTGGCCGAGCTGGCCGCGCTCGTGGACGCGGGTCGGCTGGTGCCCGTGCAGGTGCAGGACTGGCGGGACCAGGCCTACGCCGACGTCGACGCACTGCGCGCCGGCACCGCGGCCCTGCGGTCCCGCACGACGCTGCTGTCCCCGTTCGACTCCCTGGTCTGGGACCGGGCACGCACCTCCCGGGTATTCGGGTTCGACCACACCCTGGAGGCGTACGTCCCGGCAGCCAGACGGGTGCACGGCTACTTCACGATGCCGGTGCTGCACGGCGGCCGGCTCGTGGCCCGCCTGGACCCCAAGCGCGACGGTGACGTGCTGCGCGCGCGGCAGGTCAGCTTCGAGGTCGGCCCGCGCGGCGGCGTCCCGGCAGCGGCCGTCGCCGGCACCGCGAAGGC
>JANWJC010000140.1 GCA_025449595.1 Acidobacteriota bacterium
CGTGGCCAGGTGCTGGCACCGTGGCCCAACCGCCTGACCGGCGGCGCGTACTCGTTCGACGGCAAGACCTGTCAGGCAGCGATCAACGAGGTCAGCCGCGGAACGGCGATCCACGGATTGGTCAGGTGGATCGCCTGGTCGCTCGTTTCGTACGAGCGGAGCTCGGTGGCCCTGTCGTGTGCGCTGCGACCGCAGCCCGGGTACGTGTGGGCGCTGGACCTGACGGTTCGCTATTCGCTCGACGATGACGGACTTTCGGTGGTCATGCGGGCCGTCAACCCCGGTTCGTCCCGACTCCCGTTCGGTGCCGGGTTCCACCCCTATCTGACACTGGGCACGCCCTCCATCGACCCGCTCCAGCTTTGTGTTCCGGCGGAGCACCACCTCGAACTCACCGGGTCGGAGCGTCCCGCGACGCCAGTTCGGGTGGCCGGAACCCACTTGGACTTCCGGACGCCGACAACGATCGGCGCCGCCGTTCTCGACACCGCCTTCGGCGGCTTGATCCGGCAGGCGGACGGACGGGCGGTGGCCAGACTCATAGACGCTGAAAGCGACAGGGACGTGCGGGTCTGGGTGGACGAGGCCTTCCAGTACCTCATGGTCTACACGGCGGACGCGGTTGGCGATCCTGATCGCCGCCGGCGCGCTGTGGCGATCGAGCCCATGACGTGCCTGCCCGATTCACTGCGCTCGGGCACCGCCCTCATCGAGCTGGCCCCCGGCGAGTCCTGGGAAGGCACCTGGGGTCTGGCAACGAGCCCGCCGTGATGGCCCGCTCCCGATCGGTCGATCTGATACAGGGTCAGCCGAGGCGGGACAGCAGGTGGTCCCCGACGCGCATGGCGTTGGCGATCGCGGTCAGGGACGGGTTGACGGCGCTGATGCTGGGGAAAAAGCTGGTGTCCACGACGTAGAGGTTGTCCAGCTGATGGGCCTTGCAGTCGGTGTCGAGGACCGAGCTGGCCGGGTCGGCCCCGAAGCGCACGGTGCCGACCTGGTGGGCGACCCCGGCGATGGGGATGTCCGTCTTCATGTACGCGTCCCGCGGAATCAGGTGGTGGGGGTGCATTCCCATGTGGCTCAGGTGCTTCTTGACGCGGTTGTAGAGCTGGTCGAGTGGTTCGCGGTTGTTCGGGGTGTACGACAGGACGATGCTGCCCTGGCTGTCCAACGTCACCCGGTTCTCGGGCTGCGGGAGGTCCTCGACCGAGAGCCAGAAGTCCACGGCGTGGGTGGCGATGTCCTGAAGCGCAAAATGGGGCGCCAGGGCTGTCTCGATCGGCTTCTCCCCCTTGTACATAGGGCCGGAGGACTTCCCGACCATCTGCACATTGCCCATGGGGAACTCGAACTCGTCGTCGCCGAAGTAGTAGTCGTTGAGCGCGATGGTCTTCTGGAAGTGGGTCAGGTTCGGCTCGGTCGAGACCGCGAGGAACGCGCGGCTGTTGTGGAACATGTAGTTGCGTCCGACCTGGTCCGAACCGTTGGCCAGCCCGTTCGGGTGCGTGTCGTTGGCACTGGCCAGCAGCAGCCGCGCGGAGTTGGCCGCGCCCGCGGACACGACGACGATCGCCGCGCTGAAGCGCTGCTCCTGGCCGTCGACGTCGGCGACCACCGAGGTCACCGTTCGCCCGCTGGTGTCGGTGACCAGCCGGCGTACCTGGGCATTCCTGATGAGTGTCACGTTCTCGTGTGCCAGCGCAGGTCGGACGGCGATGACGTCGGCGTCGGACTTGGCGTGGACCAGGCAGGGGAACCCGTCGCACGTGGCGCACCGGATACAGGGGCTGAACGCGGGCGATGCCTCGTCGAGCATGATCCCGCACGGGGCGTGGAACGGGTGCAGCCCGACCCCGGACATGTCGTCGAACAGCTGCTGCATCCGTGGTTCGTGGGAGATCGCGGGGAACGGGTACGGTGCGCTGGCCGGCGGCTCGGTCGGGTCCTCACCCCGGTTTCCGTGCACCCGGTACAGCTGCTCAGCCTGGGTGTAGTACGCCTCGAGGTCCGAGTACTCGATCGGCCACGCCGGTGAGACGCCCCCGTGGTGGCGCAGCTCACCGAAGTCCCGCTCCCGCATCCGGAACAACGCCGCACCATAAAGCTTTGTGGCACCTCCGACGTAGTAGTGGATCTGCGGCTGAAAAGCGTTGCCGTCCTTGTCGTGCCACGTGTCGGTCGAGACGTACCGGTTGTCGACGAAGACCGCCGTGGCGTCCCAGTTCTCGATCTCGCGCGGCAGCCAGTCACCCCGCTCGAGTATCAGCACGTGTTTGCCCGACGGCGCCAGCCGGTGGGCCAAGGTACCCCCACCGGCGCCGGAGCCGACGATGATCACGTCGTAGTCGTCAGCCATGAGTCTCTCCTCGTACGGTCGTGGTGTGGTCACCCACGGATGCGGGCTTGTCGAGCCGTATGTGTGGTTGGTCGTCCCCGTCGTCCCCCCAGGCGATGCGCTGCGGCCGCGCGGAGGACTCGAGCGTGGCTGCGTGGTCCCGGTCGAAGTAGTCCCAGGCCCAGGTCAGGAAGGCGTCGGTCCTGGCGTGCACCCCGCTGAGGAGCATGGCGTGCACACCCAGCCACGCCGCGAACGCGATCGGCCCGTCGACCTGGTGCCGGTGCTTGCCGACCTCGGCGACGGCGGCGTTGCGGCCGATCATCGCCATGATGCCCTTGTCCTTGTATGCGAACGGCTTCGTCTGCTCACCCCGCTGCTGGCGCACGATGTTCTGCGCGGCCCAACGGCCCGACTGCTGTGCCACCGATCCGAGCTGCGGCAACGTGCCACCGGCACCGTCGGGGATGTTCGCAACATCACCGACAGCCCAGACACCAGGGAGGTCGCCCACCCCCAGGTCGGCCCGTACGTCGATCCGCCCGCCCGCCCCGCGCATCGAACCTGCCGCCGACGCGATCTCCGCTGCCGACTCGCCACCGGCCCACACCACGATCCGACTCGGGATCGTGGACCCGTCGTCGAGGGCGACGCCATCGGGGTGCACCGCCGCCACACCGGCGCCCAGCCTGATCTGCACTCCCGCCTCGGTCAGCTTGCGATGCGCATAGTTATGGGCCTTGTCGGAGAACCCGCCGAGCAGCACCTCACCCCGGTCGACCAAGAACACCGTGCCGGTGTTCGCCTCCTTGCCGTCGGCACGCAGTGCCTCTATCAGCTCGCTGAGCGCTCCGGTCGTCTCGACTCCGGTAGGTCCGGCGCCGACCACGACTATGTTTCGCGCAGGAACCTCGTCGCCGCCACTCGGGCGTGGTTCCTGCAGTACGGACTTCACTTGCAGCCGAAGGCGTTCGGCATCGGCGACCGAATACAGCGGAAAGGCATGTTCGGCCGCCCCGGGAATCCCGAAGAAGTTCGGCTGCCCCCCTGCGGCCATGACCACGTGCGAGCCTGACAGTGTCCGTCCCTCTGCCAGTGTGAGCGAGTGCGCAGCCAGGTCGACTGAGGAGACACCGGCAGTCATGACCTTCACCGCAGGCGTCTTCTGGAAGATCGTCCGATGCGGGCGAGCCACGTCCTCGGCGGGCAGCTGCGAGCTCGCCACCTGGTACAACAGCGGTTGGAACTGGTGGTAGTCGTTGCGGTCCACGAGGGTCACCTCGATCCCATCCTGCGCCAGCTGCTGTGCGCAGGCGACGCCGGCCAAGCCACCTCCGAGCACGAGCACTCCCTCAGTCATCACTGCTCCTCCTCTCTGTCTGAACAGCTCGGATCGATCGTGACTGGCGGGCCGCTCCGCGGTGAGTCGCCGAACTGCAGTTACAGCGACAGTTCGGCGAGGCGCTCGGTGAGGATGATGCGGCCAGCGGCTTCGATGAGTGCGAGGTGCGAGAAGGCCTGCGGAAAGTTGCCGAGATGGCGGGCGCGATCCACCTCGAACTCCTCGGCATACAACCCGAACGGGGACGAGATCCGCAGCAGCCGCTCCAGCAGGTCCGATGCCTGCTGCATCTCCCCGACGATGGCCAACCCTGAGACCAGCCAGAACGAGCAGATCAGGAAGGTTCCCTCCTTGCCGCTCAGCCCGTCATCGGTCTCATCAGTGCGGTAGCGCAGCACGAAGCCGTGGTCGGTGAGCTGTTCGGCGATCGCGCGTACTGTGTTCTGCATCCGCTCGTCGGTGCCGGGCAGGAAGCCGAAGAGCCCGGCCAGCAGGGTGGAGGCGTCCAGCGCGTCGGTGTCGTAGTGCTGGCGCAGCACCCCGGCGTCGCTGACGCCGTTGGCGAGGATGTCGGCCCGGATCTCTTCTGCTGTCGCGGCCCAGGCCGACTGCAGCGCAGTGTCGTCTCTGATCTCGGCGAGCTTCGCGGCTCGGTCGAGAGCGACCCAGCACATGAGCTTGGAGGACACGTAGTGCTGCGGCTTCCCCCTGGCCTCCCAGATCCCCTGGTCCGGCTGCGACCACGCGGCCGTCGCGCACTCCGCCTGCGCCTGCACCAGCGGCCACAGCCGGCGCGGCAGGTGCTGGCTGCGCCGGGTGTGCAGCAGGATCGAGTCGAGCACAGCGCCGTAGACGTCGTTCTGCCGCTGGTCGAACGCTCCGTTGCCGATCCGCACCGGCTTCGCGCCCTCGTAGCCGGTGAGTCCATCAAGCGTCGACTCGGACAGGTCGCGACGCCCGTCGATCCCGTACATGATCTGCAGGCTGCCGTCCTTGTTCGTCTCCAGGTCGCCGACGAACTGGATGAACTCGTTCGCCTCCCAGTCCAGGTTCAGGTAGTGCAGCGCCTGCAGCGTGAACGTGCTGTCCCGCATCCAGGTGTAGCGGTAGTCCCAGTTGCGTTCCCCGCCCGGAGTCTCGGGGAGGGACGTGGTCAGGGCAGCGACCGTTGCCCCCGTGGGCATGTAGGTCAGGCCCTTGATGGTCAACGCCGATCGCTCTAGCGCGTGGCGCAGCGGATGGTCTGGGATGCGCGCCTTGGCCAGCCAGTCGCGCCAGAACTTGACCGTCGCATCGATGCAAGCCTCCGCTTCGTCGATGGATCCCGGCCCAGCCAGGTCGTGGGACCAGGACAGAGCGCAGTACAGACGCTGGCCCGCCGGCAAGGTGTGGCGGGCACGCAGCGACTCGCCTTCGATACCCGCCGACATGTCGGTGTGCAACCGGAAAGCCACGCCGGCGCCGCTCGCATCGGCGGTGTGACCGCCCTCGTGCACGGTCCACCCCGTCGCCGCACGCGCATAGTCGAACACCGGCTCACACACGAGCTCGATCTCGACCGAGCCGTCCAGGCATTCCACGGTGCGTACCAGCAGGTGCCGCGCATCATGGTCCGCCGGCGGACGAGTGTGCGGTGTAACGGTGTCCGCTCCTTCTCGCGGCGCGATGATGAGAGCATCGCGGACCACGACCCACCCGGACGGGGTGTGCCAGGTCGTCGTCATCACATTCGTCCCTGGCACGTAGCTGCGGGCGGTGGGGACGTTGATGCCGAACGGGCCGAGCCGGAAGGATCCGGCACCGCGGTCCAGCAGGTTGGCGAACACGCTGGGCGAGTCGAACGCGGGAAGGCACAGCCAGTCCACCGCCCCGTCTGGCGCGACCAACGCGCCCGTGTGACAGTCGGACAGGAACGCATAGTCGGCAATCGGCGGGAACGGGGACGGGCTCACGGCGGTCCTCACAGACCTGGGCTGCTGTGCATGATGCCGCCGTCGGCGAAGATCGTCGTGGCCGTCAGGTAGGTGGCGCCCTCATCGGCCAGGAATGCCACCACCGCACCGATCTCTTCAGGCGTGGCCATCCGGCCCAGCGGGATCGCCGCGTCCAGGACCTTCATCTTCTGCGGATCGTCCATCGTCGAGGTGTTGATAGGGGTGGCCACCGCGCCCGGGCCGACCCCGACGACGTGCACGCCGTGTGGGCCGAGCTCGACACCGGCGGTGCGGGTGAGCATCCGCATGCCGCCCTTGGACAGGCAGTAGGCGGTGTTACCAGGCATCGGCCAGTCTTCGTGGACCGAGGACATGTTGATGATCCGTCCACCAGATCCCTGCGCGATCATCTGCTTCGCCGCAAGCTGTGTGCCGAAGAACGCGCTCTTGAGGTTGATCTCCATGACCCGCTCGTACTGCGCCTCGGTCGTGTCCAGCACCGAGGTCCGGGTCTCGATGCCAGCGTTGTTCACCATGATGTCCAGGCGCCCGAACGCCTCGACCGTGGCGGAGATCAGACGCTGCAGGTCGGCGACCTTGCTCACGTCAGCCTCGACGCCGATGGCCCTGTCACCGAGGCCGGCGACCTGCTGCTCCAGCGCGTCGGTGGCGGCCGGGTTCGCCACGTAGTCGATGACGATGTTCGCGCCCTGCGCGGCGAGAGCCAGGACCACGGCTTTGCCGATACCGCTGTTCCCTCCGGTGACGATTGCGACTTTGCCATGCAGGCTCATGAAACGGGCTCCTTGGTTGAGGGCGGTTCGGGTCGTTACGGGTGGGTCTGCGGAAAGCTGGGGGCTGCGGCGCGGGGTGGACCGACCCGGCGCCGGAACACGTAGTACGACCAGCTCTGGTACATCAGTATCAACGGGAAGAAGATCGCAGCCACGATGGACATCACCTGCAGTGCGTAGCTGCCCGAGGCCACCGAGGCCACCGTGAGGTTGTTTGCAACAGCGGTGCTGGAGACCATGACATTCGGATAGAGCCCGGCGAACAGCGTAGCAACGGTGCCCCCGATCGCCACAGCCGTGGCCACGAAGCCCAACCCCTCATGCCCCGCACCGATGGTCGCGACAGCGGCCCCTGCGGCCACCACCGTGATGGCGAGCAGCGTCACGGTGAGCAGCGACCGGCCAGACAGGACGTATGTGGCGACGGCCGTCACGACGACCAGCACACCGGCGACCCAACGCCACCGCCGCGCGACCTGATGAGACCGGAGCCGAACCACGCCGTCGGACTTCAGCGACAGAAAGGCTGCGCCGTGCAGCACGCAGATGGCGAGCAACGTCACCCCGAACAGCACACCGTACGGCGTGAACAGGCTCCAGAAGGTGCCGGTGAACTCCTGGTCGGAGGCGATGGGCAGTCCGGCCAGCAGGTCGCCGAGGCCGAGGCCGAGGAGCAGCGGTGCCAGCACTGATCCGATGGTCAACGTCCACGACCACGTCGCCCGCCATCTCTCATGTTCGTGCTGTCCACGGAACTCGAAGGACACGCCGCGCATGATGAGCGCCAGCAGTATCAGCACCAACGCGAGATAGAGCGCCGAGAACCACGTCGCATACCAACCTGGGAACGCTGCGAAGGTTGCTGCCCCGGCCACGATGAGCCAGACCTCGTTCCCGTCCCAGAACGGGCCGATCGTGTTGATTGCGACCCGCCGTTCGGTGTCGTCGTGCCCGACCACCTGGTGCAACGCCCCGACCCCGAAGTCGAAACCCTCCAGCACGAAGAAGCCGGTCCAGAAGATCGCGATGATCACGTACCACAGTAGCTGCATGCTCGCTCCTCAGTACGTCAGGGCCGAGACGAGTGATTCGTCGGCCTCGTCCTCGTCCGCGGCCTCTGGCTCAGGGCCACGGCGAGCATGACGAAGCATCAAGGTCAGCACCACGATGCCGAGTGCCAGGTACAGCAGGACGAAGATGGTCAGGCTGATCCCTACCTGTAGCGCGCTGGACGAGGTCGAAAGGCCCGTCGAGGTGAGCATCAACCCCTGCACGATCCACGGCTGCCGGCCGTTCTCGGTCAGGACCCAGCCCGCTGTCCCCATCAGGAACGGCGCGATGACCCCCCAGGTCGCGCACCACAGGAACAGCCGCGACGTATCGAGCTTTCGTCGCCACAACAGCCACAGCGCCCACAACCCGAGCAGCACGACCAACCCCGCGAAGTACGCCATCACCCGCATCGCCCAGTACTGGATGAAGACGTTCGGCACGTAGGACATGTTGCCGTTCTGCGGGAACTGCTGCTGATATTGGGCGTTGACCTGGTCCATCCCCAGCACCTGGCCGTCCCAGGTTCCCGTCGCGAGGAGCGACAGCAGGTGCGGAATCTCGATTATCTTTGTGGCGGGCTCGTCGGTGTTGTAGCCGCCGATCTGGAACAGTGAGAACGAGCACGGCTGGCAGGTCTGCCAGTTCGCCTCCATCGCGGCGACCTTCATCGGCTGGAACTGCGTCTCGTTCTGTCCAAGCTGGCCACCGATCCGGAACTGCAGCACCACGGCGATGAGCATCACCCATGCGCCCAGCTTGGCGGTTCGGTGGAACAGGCTGACCTCGTTGCGCCTACGCAGGTGCCAGGCCGACACCGCAAGCAAGATCGCACCGCCGTACACCAAGGCGGCGGCGATGACATGCAGATAGCCCCACACGAACACCGGGTTCGTGAACAGTTCACCCACGGAGCTGAGCTGCGGCCGTCCGGTAGCGGGGTCCGTCGTGTACCCCACCGGGTGCTGCATCCACGAGTTGGCTGCCAGGATGAACAGCGCCGACAGGATGGAACCGAGCGCCACCAGCCACGCCGTCACCAGGTGCACCCCGCGTGGGAGCACGTGCCATCCGAACAGCCACAGGCCGAGGAAGGTCGACTCGAGGAAGAACGCGGCCAGCCCTTCCATTGCCAGTGGTGCCCCGAACACGTCGCCCACGAACCGGGAGTACGCCGACCAGTCCATCCCGAACTGGAACTCCTGGACCAGGCCGGTGACCACCCCGACCGCGATGCTCAGCAGCATCAGACCACCGAAGAACCGTGTCAGTCGCCGGTAGTCGTCCGCGCCGGTCCGGTACCACTGCGTGTGCAGAACCGCGACCAGTAGACCGAGCCCGATCGTCACCGGGACGAAGAAGAAGTGATAGATCGTGGTCGTAGCGAACTGGGCGCGTGCCAGGTCGAGATGGCTGAGGTCCACGACTGACCACCATTACGGGATAGGCGAGGCAGCGCCTGCGTCATCCGAGCATCGCTGTCATCGGTCTGTCTCGCCAGCCACCGTAAGACCTGAACCCCCCAGGAGGGAGCCTTCGGTTCGAAA